>NZ_LSKN01000288.1:0-240 GCF_001557075.1 Methylobacterium sp. CCH7-A2 | reverse complement strand
CCAGTTCCCCTCATCGGGTTGTCGCGCCGTCCGGCATGGGACGAAGGCGTGATGCGATGCGACCGTTCCAGCGAGCTCCTCGCACAGGGATCGTATTGTCCCCAGGGCGGTGCCCCGAAGCCTCCCGGGAGTGGATCGTGACTCCACCCGCAGGCGCCGACCCGTCACCCAGCCACTGGCACACCTCCGGATGGCCGCCCCGTTTGGGTAATGGGCGAGGGGAGTATGGGGGATGCGGGG
>NZ_LSKN01000287.1:0-222 GCF_001557075.1 Methylobacterium sp. CCH7-A2 | reverse complement strand
AGCAGCCGGGCCAGCCGATCACGACGCGCCAGCTCAACCGGGCCTGCCATGCCGCGGCCGTTGCGGCGAAGCTCGACAAGCGGGTCTCGATGCACACGCTGCGGCACAGCTTCGCCACCCACCTGCTGGAGCGGAAGACCGATATCCGGGTGATCCAGGTCCTGCTTGGCCACAGGAAGCTCGACACCACCGCCGTCTACACCCGCGTCGCGCTGAAGACCC
>NZ_LSKN01000026.1:0-19624 GCF_001557075.1 Methylobacterium sp. CCH7-A2 | reverse complement strand
GGGGCGGGGTCAACGCAACGGGCCGGTCACGATGTCGCGCCGCCCTTGATCCTGACCACCGAGACCGAGCAGCGCGCCTCGGCCACCACCTTGGTCGAGACGCTGCCGAGATGGCGCCGCACCGCCGAGGAGCTGCGGGCGCCGAGCACGATATGGTCGATGTCGTTGTGCTCGGCATAGCCGAGGATCGCGTCGGCGGCGCTGACCGCCTCGATGACATGGTAGCTCACCCGGTCCTCGCGCAGATGCAGCGGCCGGGCCCAGTCCTTCAGCGCCACGAGCCGCCCGATATAGGCCGAGCGGCCCTGCGCATCGAGGCCCTGATTATCGCGCAACAGCTCGGTGCGCAGGATGCTCAGGCAGGCGAGCCAGGAATCCTCCCGCGCGTCGAGCAGGCGGCGCGTCTCGGCCAGGATCGCCTGCGCCAGCTCGTCATGGGCGCCCGAGAGATCCACCGCCGCCAGCACGATCGAGGGGCCGGCCTCGCGCCGCGCGCGCGTCGGCGGCCCCAGCACCTCGCTCTCCTCGCGCTTCTGGAAGCGCGCCAGCAGGCGCTGCCCCAGGCTGGGCGGAGCTGACGGCTTGCGATGGCGCGCGACCACGACCTGGTCGGGATGGCGCAGGTCGAAGGCAACCTTGGCGGCGTCCGCATAGCGGCGGCTGCGGTCGACCTCGAGGCAGCGCAGCACGATCTCCTCGAGCCAGGCCGGCATGTCCGGCCGCAGCGCGCGCGGCGGGCGCGGCGCATGATAGAGCCGCCGCTTCATGCCGGGCAGCGTCGCCGGCCGGCCGAAGGGCTCCTCGCCGGTGGCCATCTGATAGAGCAGGCAGCCCAGCGCGAAGATGTCGCTCGCCGGGTCGGAGCGGTCGCCCAGCACCTGTTCGGGGGCGATATAGGCTGCCGTCCCCATCGGGGCGGAGCTCTCCTCGCCGAGCAGATCCGGCAGCTCGGCATGGCGCGACAGGCCGAAATCGAGCAGAACGGCGCCGTTCGGCGTGATCATCACGTTCTCGGGCTTGAGATCGAGATGCACCACCTTCTGCCGGTGCAGATCCGCGAGGCCGACCGCGATCGCGCCGCCGATGCGGACCACCTCCGTGATCGGCAGCGGCGCCTTGCCCATGGTCTCGGCCAGCCGCTCGCCCGCGACGAATCCCATGGCGATGTAGGGGATGGCGGCCAGGTCGCCGGCGCCGGCGAAAGTCGGCACATGCGGCCCGGAGAGCCGCTTGTGGACCATCACCTCGGTCTCGTAGCCGACGATGGTCGAGACGTCGGCGCCGGGGTCGAGGATCGGGATCTTCATCACCAGCGGGCCGGCATGGTCGGGATGGATCGCCCGCCAGAGCGTCGCCATGCCGCCCGAGGGCAGACGCTCCGTCAGGGTGAAGCCGTCGATGACAGAGCCGATGCGGGGCGTCTCCATGGCGTTTCCCTCCGTCCTAGCGGCCGATCTGCAGCCGCAGACCGAGCCAGTCCGGCAGGCCGGCAGCGGCGATCTTGCGGGCGGTCTCCTGCGTGTCATAGGGCACGCGGATCATCGTCACCTCGCGCCGGTCGGTATCGAGAAGCGCGAGGCAGGCGGCGGGATTGCCGTCGCGCGGCTGCCCGACGGCGCCCACCACCACGACATGGCGCCGGATCGCGGACAGCGGCGCGGCGATCTGCGGCAGCGGCGTGAAGCACACCGGCTCGCGGCCCGGCAGCGCGTAATGGATCGCCGGCACATGGGTATGGCCGCAGAGCACGAGCGGGGCCGTGGTGGCGGCGAGGCACTCGCGGGCCGCCTTCCCATGCCGCAGATAGGGCCATTTGCCGGGCGCTGCAGCGCTGGCATGGACCAGCAGCAGGCCCGGCAGCTCCGCTGTCAGCTTCAGGCTGGACAGAAAGGCGAGATGGGCGGGCGAGAGCTGCGCGCGTGTCCAGACGATCGCGTCATGGGCATGCGGCGTCATCCCCCCCGGGCCCTGGACCGTGGCCTCGTCATGATTGCCCAGAACGCACAGCGCCCCGTCCTCGACCAGCCGCGCCGCGGCCTCGACCGCGAAGACAGGGTCCGGCCCATAGCCGACGATGTCGCCGAGCAGAACGATGCGATCCGGCGCCAGCCTCGCGACCGTGGCGAGGACGGCTTCGGTCGCCTCGCGATTAGCGTGCAGATCCGTGAGGACGGCGAGGCGCATGGGCGGCAGGACCGCGGGGATGGGGCTCTTGCTGTGCCACCGTCGGGCGCGGCGCGCCATTGGCCTTTCGGCGCGCAGACGCTCAGGCGGCCGGCCTCAGACTCGCGAGGAAATGCGCGACGAGGTCGCTGATCATCCCGGCCGAGGCCTCGACCTGCACGGCGGCGCTGTCGAGTTCGATCGACATCTTGGCGACGTCGCCGATCGAGAGCCGCGCGGCTTGGGCGGAGGTCAAACCTTCCCGGGTGCGGGTCGCCGCCTCCTGCGCATCCGCAGCCATATCGCCCGTCGCCGCCGATTGCTGGCGGACGGTCTGGGCAATCGAAGCGGCGGTCTCTTCCATCCGCCCGATGGTCTGGCTGATCGAGCCGACATGCCACACGCAGCTCTGCGCCGCCGCCTGCACCTGGGCGATCTGACCGGCGATGTCACCTGTCGCCCCGGCGGTCTGATGCGCCAGCGACTTCACCTCCGCCGCCACGACGGCGAAGCCCCGCCCGGCGGCGCCGGCGCGGGCCGCCTCGATGGTGGCGTTGAGGGCGAGCAGGTTGGTCTTGGTCGCGATCTGCTCGATCAGGGTCACGATCGAGCCGATCCGCCCCGTCGCCTCCGTCAGCACCGCCATCGCATCGGTGACCTCGCGCGTATCGGCGACGGCGGCAGCGGCGATGCTGAAGCTCTGCTGCGTCTCCTGGCTGACATGGTCGAGCGCGCGGACGAGGCCGTTGGTGGCGGCGACAGCGCGGTCGATGCGGTCGGTGCAGGCGCGCGCGGCGTCCTCCGCCACCGTAGCCTCGCGGTCGGCCTGGCCGCTGCGGTAGAGGCTCGTCGCCGCATAGTCGCGCAGCGTGCTCGCGGCGAGCCGAAGGCTCTCCGAGAGCTGGCCGATCTGGTCCTGGAAGGAGGATGCGGCCAGATGCAGCGCGTTCTCGCGGCGCGTCAGGCCGATCCGGCTCGCCCGCTGGTGGCAGGAGGTGGCGGCGAGCGCGTCGCACAGCAGGAGTCGGGTCAGCGCGGCCGCATCGGCGATGGCTGCGCGGCTGCTGAAGCGCCGCCGCCGCGCGATCTCCGCGAAGAGCGGCTCGATCAGCCGCAGCGCCGTTCCCAGCCGCGTGCGGATGCCCATCGCATCGCCGTAGTCGCTGGTCGCGGCGCGGTTGAGGTCGGCGGCATAGTCGTCGCCGAACCCTCCGCTGAACAGCATCTCGAGGTGGCGCTCTTCGGCCTCGACGATCGGCTGGCGATGTCGCTCGACATGGGGCCTCATATCGGCGACGGAGCGTTCGAGATGGTCGCAGTAGTCGTTCGTCGCCGCCCGCGCCCTCGCGCGCACCACCGGCAGCAGCGACCGCGCCACGGCGATCGAGCGCTCGTCGACACCCGAGACGGTCAACAGTCTCTCGATGCCAGCGCGCGTGATCGCGGCGGGTTCTGCGGGAGAGGGTGTATCCTGGGTCAAGATGCGCCTGTGCCGACGTTTCGCCGGCTTTGACGATCTCACGGCCCCCCTAAACAAAGGCGGCGCGAATTCGGAAGCATTTTCGCGCCGTCTTCAGCGCCTTCTTAAGCCGCGTCGAGCCCGTAGAGCGAGTGCAGGGTGCGCACCGCGAGCTCGGTATAGGCGGCGTCGATCAGCACCGAGAACTTGATCTCGGAGGTGGTGATGGCGCGGATGTTGATGCCCTTTTCCGACAGGGCGCGGAAGGCGCGGGCCGCCACGCCGGCATGGCTGCGCATGCCGACGCCGATCGCCGACACCTTGACCACGTCGGTCGCGCCCTGAAGCGCCTGATAATGGATCTGCCCGTGCAGGCTCTCCAGCAGCGTCTTGGCGCGCTCGTAATCGGCGGTGGGCACGGTGAAGGTGATGTCCGTCGTCGCCTGGTCGTCGGACACGACCTGGATGATCATGTCGACATTGATGTTGGCATCGGCCAGCGGACCGAAGATGGCCGCCGCCACGCCGGGCTTGTCGGCCACGCGCCGGAGCGTGATCTGGGCTTCGTCGCGCGAGAAGGCGATGCCGGTGACGATCTGCTGTTCCACGATGTCGTCCTCGTCGCAGATGAGGGTGCCTGGATTGGGATTGGTGGGGTCGTCGAAGGAGGAGCGCACATAGGTCGGCACGCGATGCACCATCGCGATCTCGACCGAGCGGACCTGGAGCACCTTCGAGCCGAGCGAGGCCATCTCCAGCATCTCCTCGAAGGAGACCTTGTCCATGCGCCGCGCCTTGGGCACGACGCGGGGGTCGGTGGTGTAGACGCCGTCGACATCGGTGTAGATGTCGCAGCGATCCGCCTTCAGCCCCGCCGCGATCGCGACGGCGGAGGTGTCCGAGCCGCCGCGACCGAGCGTGACGACGCGGTTGGTCTGTGCGTGGACGCCCTGGAATCCCGAGCAGACCGCGATCTCGCGGTTGCGGTCGAAGCCGGCGAGGATCCCGGCGCCGTCGACGCTCTCGATCCGCGAGGAACCATGCGCGTCGGACCCGTAGATCGGGATCTGCCAGCCCTGCCAGGAGCGAGCCGGAAGCCCCATTTCCTGCAGCACGATCGCCATCAGACCGGAGGTCACCTGCTCGCCCGAGGCGACGACCACGTCGTATTCGGCGCGGTCGTAGAGCGGCGCAGCCTCCTTGCACCAGGCGACCAGCTCGTTGGTCTTGCCGGACATGGCGGAGACGACGACCGCGACCTCATGGCCGGCGTCGAACTCGCGTTTGACATGCCGGGCCGCGTTCTTGATCCGCTCCACCGTGGCGACTGAGGTGCCGCCGAATTTCATCACCAGACGGGCCATGGCGGTCCAGAGGCTCTCGAAGACGGGATATCCCGACGGGCGGGACGAAAGGTCACCCTCGCGCCGGGCGCGGGGCGCGTGTAGATGACGGGGAGCGGCGGGCCTGTCAATGCGACGAAGGCCCGTCGGTGGCGAAGGGAGCACGAGCATGGTGGCGAGCGCACGGACCGAGGGCGCAACCCGGGACGGTTCCACCATCGATCCCGCCGAGGTGGCGCGCTTCGAGGGCATTGCGAAGACCTGGTGGGACCCGAAGGGACCCATGGCGGTCCTGCACAAGTTCAACCCTGTCCGGCTCGCCTTCATCCGTGATCTCGCCTGCGCCCGTTTCGGCCGCGATCCGAAGACGATCCGCTCGCTCGA
Organism: Methylobacterium sp. CCH7-A2; assembly: GCF_001557075.1. Lineage (NCBI taxonomy): Bacteria > Pseudomonadati > Pseudomonadota > Alphaproteobacteria > Hyphomicrobiales > Methylobacteriaceae > Methylobacterium > Methylobacterium sp. CCH7-A2. The sequence goes on along the minus strand of NZ_LSKN01000026.1, from coordinate 14,275 downwards.
GGGGCTGACGCTCGTCGACATCGGCTGCGGCGGCGGCGTCCTCAGCGAGCCGCTGGCGCGCCTGGGCGCGCAGGTGACGGGGCTCGATCCCGCGCCGACCAATGTCGCGGTCGCCCGCTCCCATACCGAGGCTGCGGGTCTTTCGGTGGATTACCGCCAGGAGACCATCGAGGCGCTCGTCGCCGAGGGCGCGCGCTACGACATCGTCCTGGCGATGGAGGTCGTCGAGCATGTCGCCAATGTCGAGGCTTTCGTCGGCGCCTGCTGCGCGGCCGTGAAGCCGGGCGGGATGCTGGTGATGGCGACGCTGAACCGCACGCTGAAATCCTACGCGCTGGCCATCGTCGGGGCCGAATACGTCCTGCGCTGGCTGCCGCGCGGCACCCATGACTGGGAGAAGTTCGTGAAGCCGGACGAGCTCGGCGACGCGATCGCCCGCTGCGGGCTCGACCTCGGTGAGACCACGGGCGTGACCTACAACCCGCTGACGGACCGCTGGTCGGCCTCGCGCGACACCGACGTCAACTATATGATGGTGGCCTACCGGCCGGCCTGAGGCCGGCGGGCGCTCACAGCCAGCGCCGGATCACCGTCAGCAGGATCAGCAGGGCAAGCCCGCTCCCCAGCGCCACCAGCGATGTCGTCAGCGCGGGGTTGGTGCCGATCGTGTAGCCCAGCTTGCGCCAGAGCAGCGTCCCGCCGATCGCGCCGCCGGTGATGATGACGCCGTTCAGGATGATGCCGAAGGCGCCGTCCCGCAGCAGCATGTCGGAAATCCATCCGAACAGCAGCAGCCCGACGCCGACGATGGCCAGGAAGACGACGAGCTGCGGCGTCGACATGTCGGGCAGGCCGAGCATCAGGATCAGCGTGCGCATCGTCGGGTCTCCGGAGGGCCCTTGACTTTAGCGGCAAGCGGTTAAGGGGAAGCTGCCGCCTGCCGCCGTCGTTGCGCGCCATCATCTGCGGTTCGTGCATTTTGCGGCGCAATATAGTTCGATCGGCTGATGGCGCGACGCAGCATATGGTGCATGATCGCTCCAACCACCCCCGGCCCGACCGTCGGCGGGCGGACAGCAGGGGAGAGACGACCATGTCGAAGACGCAGGCCGCCGCGCAACCGCTCAAAGATCTCTACGAACTGGGCGAACTGCCCCCGCTCGGCCATGTGCCGGCGAACATGTACGCCTGGACCATCCGCCGCGAGCGGCACGGCCCGCCGCAGGAGAGCTTCCAGGTCGAGGTCGTCCCGACCTGGGCGATCGGCGAGGAGGAGGTGCTCCTTCTCGTGATGGCCGGCGGCGTCAACTACAACGGCATCTGGGCTGGCCTCGGCCAGCCGATCTCGCCCTTCGACGTCCACAAGCAGTCGCTCCACATCGCCGGTTCCGATGCCTCGGGCATCGTCTGGGCGGTCGGCTCCAAGGTGAAGCGCTGGAAGGTCGGCGACGAGGTCATCGTCCACTGCAACCAGGACGATGGCGACGACGAGGAGTGCAATGGCGGCGACCCGATGTTCTCCTCCTCCCAGCGCATCTGGGGCTACGAGACGCCGGACGGCTCCTTCGCGCAGTTCTGCCGGGTGCAGTCGCGCCAACTCATGGTCAAGCCGAAGCACCTCTCCTGGGAGGAGGCGGCCTGCTACACGCTGACGCTCGCCACCGCCTACCGCATGCTCTTCGGCCACGCTCCGCACACGATCAAGCCGGGCGACAACGTGCTGGTCTGGGGCGCTTCGGGCGGGCTCGGCGTCTTCGGCGTGCAGCTCTGCGCGGCCTCGGGCGCCAACGCCATCGGCGTGATCTCGGACGAGACCAAGCGCGACTACGTGCTGGGGCTCGGCGCCAAGGGCGTGATCAACCGCAAGGATTTCAACTGCTGGGGCCAGATGCCGACCGTCAACAGCCCGGAATACGATGTCTGGGTGAAGGAAGCCCGCAAGTTCGGCAAGGCGATCTGGGACATCACCGGCAAGAAGGACGTCGACATCGTCTTCGAGCATCCCGGCGAGGCGACCTTCCCGGTCTCCTGCCTCGTCGCCAAGCGCGGCGGCATGGTGGTGTTCTGCGCCGGCACCTCGGGCTTCAACATCACCTTCGATGCCCGTTATGTCTGGATGCGGCAGAAGCGCGTCCAGGGCTCGCATTTCGCCCATCTCAAGCAGGCGAGCGCGGCCAACCAGTTCGTCATCGACCGGCGCCTCGACCCCTGCATGTCCGAGGTCTTCCCTTGGGACAAGATCCCGCTCGCCCATCACAAGATGTGGAAGAACGAGCACGCGCCCGGCAACATGTCCGTGCTGGTCTACGCCCCGCGCACCGGGTTACGGACCTATGAGGACGTCGTCGAGGCGCTGGCCGGGTAGGGCGGTCAGGAGGCTTGCGCGCTGGAGCGATAAAACTTAAACGTTCGGTAAAGTGATCTGCCGAACGAGGGTATCATGTCGCTCCAGCTCTATGCCCATCCCTTCTCCTCCTACTCGCAGAAGGTGCTGATCGCGCTCGACGAGAACGCGACGCCCTACCGGCTCCGCCTGCTCAGCAGCGAGGACCCGAAGACAGGGGAGGAATTTGCGGCACTCTGGCCGCTGAAGCGCTTCCCGGTGCTGGTCGACGGGGCCGAGACGGTCGTCGAATCCAGCATCATCATCGAGCATCTCGAGCTGAATCATCCCGGTGCCCGGCCGCTGCTGCCGCGCGATCCGAAGCAGGCGCTTCCCGTCCGGGCGATGGACCGCTTCTTCGACAACTACGTCATGACGCCGATGATGCGGATCGTCTTCGACCGGATCCGGGCGGAGGCCGACCGCGACCCCGTTGGCGTCGCCGAGGCGCGCGCGCTGCTCGACACGGCCTATCAATGGCTCGACGGCCAGCTTGGCAGTCGCCAATGGGCCTGCGAGGGGGACTTCTCCATGGCCGACTGTTCGGCTGCGCCATCGCTGTTCTACGCCGATTGGGTCCACGAGATCGATGCAGCCTTCGCGAACACGCGTGCCTATCGGGCGCGGCTGCTGGCGCGCCCCTCCGTCGCACGCGCCGTCGAGGCGGCGAGGCCCTATCGCCACCTTTTCCCGCTCGGCGCACCGGATCGGGATTGAAGCGCGGCGGTCGAGCCGCGCGCGGCCGGAACATGGCGGGCGGGCGCAGATGCGCTGTCGCCGTGCGGGGAAGGGCTGTAGAGCATGGCCCTCGCAAAGGCGTCCCATGCTGTCATCGCCCCTCTTCCTGCGCGCTGTCCCGCTCATCTTCACCTTCCTCTGGTCGTCGGGCTGGATCGTCGCGGGCTACTCGGCGCAGTACGCCGACGCGCTGACCTTTCTCGCCCTGCGTTTCGCGACAGCGGGGGTCTTGCTGGCGGCCCTGTCGCTCGCCGTCGGCGCACCCTGGCCGCAGACGCCACGCGCCTGGGTCGACTGCGCGATCTCCGGCGTCCTGCTGCACGCGATCTATCTCTGCGGCGTCTGGTGGGCGGTTCGCCATGGTCTGCCGGCCGGCATCTCGGGCCTGATCGCGGGGCTGCAGCCGATCCTGACCGCGCTGCTGGCTCCGGCGCTGGTCGGCGAGCGCATCTCGCTCGTCCGCTGGGCGGGCATCGCCTTTGGTTTCGTCGGCATCGCGCTGGTGCTGGAGCCCAAGCTGGTCGGCGTCGATCCCAGCGCGCTCTGGGGCATCGTCATCCCCGTCGTGGTGAACATCGTCGGCATGGTCGCGGTCACCTTCGGCTCCTTCTTCCAGAAAGCGCGCATCGTCTCGGGCGATTTGCGCACGGTTACGACGATCCAATACGCCGCCGCCTTCGCCTTCACGCTGCCGCTCGCCTTTGCGCTGGAGCCGATGCGGATCGAGTGGAACCTGACCATGGCGCTGGTGCTGGCCTGGTCGGTGCTGGCGCTGTCGCTCGGCGGGATAGGGCTCTATCTGCTGCTCCTGCGTCGCGGCGAGGTCTCGCGCATCGCGACCTTCCTCTATCTCGTGCCGGCCCTGGTGGCGGTCGAGGCCTGGATTCTCTTCGGCGAGACGCTGACGCCGATCCAGATCGCCGGCATGGCGCTCACCATCGTCGGCGTGGCTCTCGCCAGCCGCAAATAGCGCCGCTGCCGCACGCGCGGGCCATGCGGCGATCTTGCGCCGAAAGAGGCATTCCGCCTGCGAAATTCTCGCCCTATGCTGCGACGCACAAGGGAGAGAAACCATGAGCGCACAAGCCGCCGTCCAGATCGCCGATCCGGCCCCCGCGAGCGCTACGGCGCTGATCGCCGCCGCGCTGCCGGGCTTCGAGACCCTGCTGCAGAATGCCGTTGCGGCCGTGCGCGCGGCTGTGACGGTGGAGGGCAAGATCTCCTCCGCCCGGCTCGAGGCGCAGCAGCACGCCGCTCACGGCCTCGCCTGGCTTGCGACCTATGTGATGGCGCTGCGCGAGCTCAAGGCCTATGGCGAACGCCTCGCATCCGAGAATCGCTATGGCGCGATCGAGGATTACTCGATCCGCATTGGCGCCGGCGAATATGCCGCGCAGATCCTCGGCGGCATCCCGATGAGCCAGGGCGAGATCGTGCGCCTGGCTGCGCTCGGCCTCTCCGAGAAGGCGATCGCCGCCGCCGATACGCCGGCCGCCCGGGCCCTGCTCGCGCAGGGCAACACGCCTGAGAACCGCGCCCGCCTCGTCGACCTGTTCAGCCAGGATGACGGCGCCGCCGGCGTCGGCGATCCCGGCCTCGACGAGACACTCGAAGCGATCCGCTCCGAGATGCGCCGCTTCTGCGCCGCGGAGGTGACGCCCCACGCCCATGAGTGGCACCTGAAGAACGACTACATCCCGATCGAGGTCGTCGAGAAGATGGCCGAACTCGGCGTCTTCGGCCTGACCATCCCCGAGGAATTCGGCGGCATGGGCCTGACCAAGGTCTCGATGTGCGTCGTCTCGGAGGAACTGTCGCGCGCCTATATCGGCGTCGGCTCGCTCGGCACCCGCTCCGAGATCGCGGCCGAACTCATCCTCTGCGGCGGCACCGCCGAGCAGAAGGAGAAATGGCTGCCGAAGCTGGCTTCGGGCGAGGTCCTGCCCACCGCCGTCTTCACCGAGCCCAACACCGGCTCCGACCTCGCCAGCCTGCGCACCCGGGCGGTGAAGGAGGGCGAGGGGGACGCGGCTGTCTGGAAGGTCTCCGGCAACAAGACCTGGATCACCCATCCCGTCCGCGCCGACATCATGACCCTGCTGGTGCGGACCGATCCGTCCGAGAGCGGCTACAAGGGCCTCTCCATGCTGATCGCCGAGAAGCCGCGCGGCACGGACGAGAACCCGTTCCCGGTGGAAGGGCTGACCGGCGGCGAGATCGAGGTGCTCGGCTATCGCGGCATGAAGGAGTACGAACTCGCCTTCGACGGCTTCACCGTGAAGGGCGAGAACCTTCTCGGCGGGGTCGAGGGCCAGGGCTTCAAGCAGCTCATGCAGACCTTCGAGGCCGCCCGCATCCAGACCGCGGCTCGCGCCGTCGGCGTCGCCCAGTCCGCCTTCGATCTCGGCTTGCGCTATGCCCGCGAGCGCATCCAGTTCGGCAAGAAGCTGATCGCCTTCCCGCGCGTCGCCGACAAGCTCGCGATGATGGCCGCCGAGATCATGATCGCGCGCCAGCTCACCTATTTCGCCGCCCGCGAGAAGGACGCCGAGCGCCGCTGCGATCTCGAGGCCGGCATGGCCAAGCTGCTCGGCGCCCGCGTCGCCTGGGCTGCGGCCGACAATGCGCTGCAGATCCATGGCGGCAACGGCTTCGCGCTCGAATACGCCATCAGCCGCGTGCTCTGCGACGCCCGCATCCTCAACATCTTCGAGGGTGCCGCCGAAATCCAGGCGCAGGTCATCGCGCGGCGGCTTGTTGAAGAGGCCGATGCCTCGCGCGCTGCCTGATCTTTAGGCAGCCGCGACAACGGCTCTTTTACGCTTGGCGTGTCTGATTGAAACGGATGGGCCGTAGCGGAACTGTTTCCGGATGCTTCTGATCACCGACCGTGTCGACGGCCATCCGGATCTGGCGCGCCGGCTCGGACTGATCCGGGCCTGCGAGACCGTGATCCTCGGAGCCGAAGCCTCGCCTCGCGAATCCCGGCCCGCCATCGTCATCGGCGATGTCGATCTCGGCCGGCGCGAGAGCGTCGAGGCGATGCGCCAGGCCCTGGCGCGCCATCGCGGCAAGACGACGCCCTATCTCTGCCTGCTGCGCGAAATGACGGTCCGCACCGCCATCCAGGCCCGCGCCATCGGTGCGACGGAGGTGCTGGCGGCGGACGCACCGGCCGCGCTGCTGGTCAAGACCATCGACCAGCTGCTCGGCGATGGCGGAAACGGCGACCCCGCAGAGGAGACGGCCGCCTTCACCCGCGCCCAGCTGGCCACTGCGGCGGCCTCGCTCGCCGACATGCTGGGGGCGGTCGCCAGCGGCAGGGCTGTCCCGCTACGCGCCGTCGAGGCGTCGGTCGAGGCGATCGAGCAGGCGGCGGGCGCCAGCGACATCGGCGACCTGCTCCAGGTCGTCTGGAGCTATGACGACCTCACCTATCAGCACTGCATGCTGGTCGCCGGCCTGGCGGCGAGCTTCGCCCATCAGCTCGGCTTCTCGGCGGAGGACCGCAAGCTGGTGACACGCGCCGCCGTTCTGCACGACATCGGCAAGGCGCGCATTCCGCTCGACATCCTGCACAAGCCCGGCGCGCTCGATGCCGCCGAGCAGGCAGTGATGCGCGGGCATCCGATGCTCGGCTACGAGATGCTGGTCAGGCAGGGCGGCCTGCGCCCCGAGGTGCTGGCGGCCGTGCGCTCCCACCACGAATATCTCGACGGCTCCGGCTATCCCGACGGGCTGAAGGACGCGGAGATCGGTGACATCGTCCGGATGATCACGATCTGCGACATCTATGCGGCGCTGATCGAGCGGCGCAGCTACAAGCCGCCGATGGCGCCGGACCACGCCTATGCCATGCTGGTGCTGATGGGCACAAAGCTCGACGCGGCGCTGGTGCGGGCCTTCGAATCCGTCGTGCTGAAGACAGCGCAGGCGGCGTGACGCAGCGGTCAGCCGTTAAGGATGAGAGCCTGGGATGAGCGGCCGGGCGGGGGCCGGCGAGCTTCCGCCTTACGTTGCGACCACCGACAGCCTGAGCCCGAGCGCCTTGGTCGCTTTGGAGAGGGTTTCGAGCGTCGGGTTTCCGCCTGGTCGGAACGCCTTGTAGATCGCCTCGCGACTAAGTCCACTCTCGGCTGCAAAAGCCGTAACCCCCCGCGCACGGGCGATGTCCCCGAGCGCTGCGGCGATCAAGGACGGATCGCCCTCTTCGAGCGCGGCCTCGATATAGGCGGCCTGCTCCTCGGGGGTCGCGAGGTACGTCTGGACGTCGAAATCCCGGGTTTCGATGGGCATCCTAAAGGTCCTTCGCCATCTGTTTCGCTCTGGCGATGTCCGCTGCCTGCCGACGCTTGTCGCCCCCGCACAGGAGGATCACCAGTTCGGCGCCGCGCTGAACAAAGTACAGCCGATAGCCCGGCCCAAAATCGATCCTCATTTCGCCGATGCCGTCGAAGAACCTGACGTCCCCCAGATTGCCGAGCTGGGCCCTTCTGATCCTGACGATGATGCGGGCACGGGCCGACACATCGCGAAGATGTCGCAGCCACTGCGAGAATTCGGCCGTCTCCACGACCTCGATCATGTGGATCATAATACACAGGCGCACACCCGCCGGTCAACGGCGTTGGCTCGCCTGTGGGTTGCCGAGCCCTATAGCTCCCGCAGCGAGCGGGGCATCGTCACGGGTCGCGCCTCGCGCGCCTGCGCTGCCAGCCGCACCGGCGCGTTGACCGCCCCGAAGCCGGCATAGCCGCCGCGGCGCTCGACGATTTCGAAGAAGAAGCGCTGCGCGAAGACATGGGTGTAGACCTGCAGGAATTCGGCCTCGCCGTCGCGGTCATAGAGGATGTGGTGGTCGCGCAGCCGGTCGATGAAGGCGGGATCGAGCCCGTGCCGCGCCTCGAGGTCGTCATAATAGTTCTCGGGGATGGCGAGGAAGGAGAGCCCCGCCTCGCGCATCGCCTGGACCGCCGCGAAGATGTCGGGCGCGCTGAAGGCGATGTGCTGCACGCCCGAGCCGAAATGCTCCGAGACGAAGCGCGAGGACAGCGTCCGCGTCGCCTGCGAGCCGTTGAGGACGAAGCGCACGCCGCCCTCGGGCGAGACCAGTGGCCGGCTCTCGACGAGCCCGGCTGGGTCGGCGATGGCGAGCTGCGGAATCCGCTCCAGCGCGAAGAGCGAGGTGTAGAAGAGGAGCCAGGACAGCATCTCCTCATAGTCCATCGACTGCGAGATGTGGTCGACCCGCGCCAGCCGGGCGGGGGAGGGCGCGCCGGCCGCGGGCGCAACCGCCGCGAAATCCCGCTCCCAGATCTGGCCCAACTCGCCGCTGGGCTGGGTGAAATAGATCAGCGAACCGCCGACGCCGCGGATCGCGGGGATGTGAAGCTCGCCCGGCCCGACCGCCTGCTCGAAGCTCTGGATCTTCAGCCCCAGCGCGCGGGTCATCGCCTGATCGACATCGTCGACGCGAAGGCAGATGGCGCAGGCGCCCGGACCGTGCATGATCGCATGCGACTGCGCGAAACCGTCCGTTTCGGTGTTGAGCAGCAGGTTGATGCCGCCCTGGCTCCAGCGCGCAACGGCCTTGCTGACATGCTGGCCGGTGTGGCGGAAGCCCAGCGCCGCCAGCAGACGCGCGAGGTCCGCAGCGGTGTCCTCGTCGAGCGCGAACTCGATGAACTCGACATCGAGCACTGTGGCGCGCGCCGGCAGATGCGGCTCCGCCTGGTCGGCGAGCGCGATCAGCGAGCGGATGCCGTCGGTGGCGAGGCGGCGCGCCGAGCCGGCGCGGAACTGGTCGTTGAAGATCTCGTGCGAGAGCGGCCCGGCATAGCCGGTCTGCGCGACCGCCCGCATGAATTCGGCCACCGCCAGATCGCCCTGGCCCGGAAAACAGCGGAAATGCCGGCTCCAGCTCAGGACGTCCATATCGAGCTTGGGCGCATCCGCCAGCTGGACCAGGAAGATGCGGTCGCCCGGGATCGAGGCGATGGGGGACAGCGGCGACTGGCGCGCCAGCGTGTGGAAGGAATCGAGGATCAGCCCGATCCGCTCATGGTCCGCCCGGCGCACGATCTCCCAGGCGTCGCGATAATCGTTGACGTGCCGACCCCAGGCCAGCGCCTCGTAGCCGACGCGCACGCCGAAGCGCCCGGCGAGCTCGCCGAGTTCGTGGAAATCCGCCGCCGCGCGGTCGATCCCGCCCAGCGCCTGCGGCGAAACGTTCGAGCAGATCAGCATCAGGTCGGTGCCGAGCTCGTTCATGATCGCGAATTTGCGCTCCGCCCGAGCAAAGCCGCGCGCGCGCAGCGGCTCCGGCATGCCCTCGAAATCGCGGAAGGGCTGGAAGGCGGAGATCCTCATGCCGAGATCGGCGACCATGCGGCCGACCTCGCGCGGCCCGCCATCGAAGGTCAGGAAATCGTTCTCGAACACCTCGACCGCGTCGAACCCCGCCGCCGCGATTGCCTGCAGCTTTTCCGCCAGGTCGCCGCTCAGCGAGACGGTTGCAATCGAGGTCGGGTTCGTCGCGGGGTTGGTCATGGCTGTCAGCCCTCTGCCCGGTCGATGGTGACGGGTGCGCCCCGCCGCGCCGCCTCGGCAACCGCCTCGATCACGGCGAGTGTCCGGGCCGCATCCGCCGCATCGGTGATCGGCGTCTCCTCGCCCCGGATCACCGCGCAGAAATGCCGGATCTGCTCGGCGAGCGGCTCCAGCGGCGTCAGCGGAAGCGTCTCGCGCAGCAGCGGCTCCCACCAGCCCTGGCGGCCCTCGTAGTGCCAGCGATCGAGCGCCGGCACGGAGAGCGAGCCCTCGCTGCCGGCGATCAGGTAGCAGAGCCCGTCGCGCTGCGGATAGACCTTGTTCTCGCCCGACGAGAGCTCCCAGCTCCACGGCGTCGGCGTCACGTCCGAGACGGTGGCCGTGCCCAGCGCGCCGTTCTCGAAGCGGAAGACGAGGGCGGCGGTATCCTCCACCGCAAAGCCCCGCGTCGCGTTCGAGGTCATCGCCTGCACGCTCTCGATCTCGCCGCAGATGAAGCGGAGATTGTCGATGTCGTGGATCAAATTGATCAGCACCGGCCCGCCGCCGGGCTCGCGCCGCCAGGCGACGTCGAAATAGTCGTCCGGCTTGCGGATCAGGAACAGCGAGGTCACGGCGACCAGCCGGCCGATCCCGCCCTCGCGCACCAGCTTGCGCGCCGCCTTGACGATCGGGTTGTGGCGGCGGTGATGGCCGCCGAGAACCGGCACGCCTGTGCGCTTCTGCACCGCGACCAGCCGCTGCGCCGCCGCGACGCTCTCCGCCAGCGGCTTCTCGATCAGCACCGGGACACCGGCCTCGAGGCATTCGATCGCGCCGGGAACATGCAGCGCATTGGGCGTCGCGATGATCGCCCCGTCCGGTTTCATCGCCGCCAGCATGTCGGTGATCGAGGCGAACCAGGGCGTGCCGCGCTCGGCCGCCAGCGCCTTCGCCGCCTCTGTCGGATCGCAGATCGCGGCGCAGTCGCAATCCGCCGAGGCGTCGAGCCGCTCCAGATGCGCGCGCCCGATCAGACCGGCGCCGACGATGGCGATCTTCAGGTTTGCCATCACGCCGCGTCCGTCAGGGCGCCGCCCAGGAAGAGCTGCGCCACCCGCGGATCGGCGAGGATCTCCGCGGCCGGCCCCTGCATCCGGGTCTGGCCGAGTTCGAGCACGAGACCCTCATCCGAGATTTCCAGCGCCGAGCGGGCATTCTGCTCGATCATCAGGATGGTGACGCCCTTGGCGCGCAGCTCCATCAGGATCGCGAAGGTCTCCTGCACCAGCATCGGCGAGAGCCCGATCGAGGGCTCGTCGATCAGCACGAGCTTGGGGTCGAGCAGCAGCCCGCGCACGATCTCGAGCTGCTTCTGCTGGCCGCCCGAGAGCGTCGAGGCCTGGACATCGGCCTTGGCGCGCAGCGCCGGGAAACGGTCGAGCGCCGCCTCGATCCGCCGGGGCATGTCGGTGATGTGGGCGCCCGCCGCGACCGAACCGAGTTCGAGATTGTGGCGCACCGACAGCTCGGGGAAGATGTTGCGCCCCTGCGGCACATAGCAGATGCCGGCCTCCAGCAGCTTGCGCTGGGTCAAGTTGGTGATGTCGGTGCCGTCCAGCCGGATCGCGCCCTCGCGCAGCTTCAGCAGGCCGAAAATCGCCTTGAACACGGTCGATTTGCCGGCGCCGTTGGGGCCGATCACGGTGGTGATGGCGGCGCGGCGCACCTTGAACGTCGTGCCGTTCAGGATGGTCATGGCGCCATAGCCGCCGACCACGCCGTCGAGTTCGAGGATGGGGGTGGTCATTCCGGTCTCCATTCCCTTCCGCGTCATTCTCGGGCGGAGCGCAGCGCAGACCCGAGAATCTCTTGCAGGAGATGCTCGGGTCGAGCCCGAGCATGACGGATGTTAGTGCCCCAGATAGGCGTCGATCACGGCCGGGTTGGCGCGGACCTCGGCCGGCGTGCCTTCCGCCAGCACCCGTCCCTCCGCCAGCACGATCACGCGCGAACAAAGGCTCATCACGAAATCCATGTTGTGCTCGATCACGACGAAGGTCGCGCCCTGCTCGGCGTTGATCGCGCGCAGCCGCTCCTTGAGGTCGCCCAGCATGGTGAGGTTCACGCCACCCGCCGGTTCGTCGAGCAGCACGAGGCGCGGGCCGGCCATGAAGGCCATCGCCGCGTCGAGCAGCTTCTGCTGGCCATAGGAGAGCCCGCCCGCCTTGGCGTCCGCGAGATGGCCGAGCTTGAAGAAGCCGATCATCTGCTCGGCCTTCTCGGTGAGCCCGGCATCGCGCGCCCCGAACAGGCGCGACAGCATCGAGCCCTCATGCTCCTGGCCCGCGAGGATCAGGTTCTCGCGCACGGTCAGCTCGGGGAAGACCTGCAGCAGCTGGAAGGTGCGGCTGACGCCGAGCCGGTTCAGATCCGAGGGGCGCATGTTGGTGACCTCGCGGCCGTCCAGCTTCACGCGGCCCTCCGTCGGCTCGAGCTGCCCGAGGATGCAGTTGAACAGGGTCGACTTGCCGCAGCCATTGGGGCCGATGATGCCGAGGATCTCGCCCTCCTTCACCGAGAAGGACACCCCGTTGACCGCCTTGATGCCGCCGAAGGCCTTGTGGAGGTTGTCGACTTCCAGAACCGTGTTCATCGGCCGTCTCCCCGCTGGCCGGTGAGCTTCGCCCAGGCCCGTTCCATCAGCCCGCTGACCCCCTGGGGGCAGGCGATCAGCAGCAGCATCACGATGGCTGCAAAAATGATCAGGTAGAGCGAGCCGGCGAAGCGCAGCCATTCCGGCAGCACGACGCCGAGCAGCGCGCCGACGAAGGGCCCGAGCAGATAGCCGGAGCCGCCCGCCACCACCATCAGCAGCAGGAAGAAGCTCTGCGACAGTGAGAACGGCGAGGGGTCGATGAACTCGACCAGCGGCGCATAGAGAGCGCCCGCGAAGCCGGCATAGGCGGAGCCGATGGCGAAGGCGAGCAGCGTATAGGCGCGCGTGTCGATGCCGAGGCTCGCGGCGCGGATCGGGTTCTCGCGCAGCGCCGTGAAGGCGCGGCCCCAGGGCGAGCGGATCAGCCACCACAGCGCCACCGCCAGAATGAAGGTGACCACGACGACGAAACGGTGGAATTCCAGCGCGCCGAAGAGCTTGATCCCGAAGAAGTCCGGCCGGTTGATGTTGGAAATGCCGAAGACGCCGCCGGTCAGCCACTGCTCGTTGCGCAGGATCAGCCAGACCAGCGTCGAGAAGGCGAGCGTCACGAAGGCGAGGTAATGCGCCTTCACCCGAAGGGCCGGGAAGCCGAGCACGATGCCGACCGCGAAGGTCAGCAGGCCCGACAGCCCGAAGGCGGCATACCAGGAGACACCGTATTTCGTCGTCAGGATCGCGGTCAGATAAGCGCCCATCCCCATGAAGGCGGCCTGCGCCAGCGATTTCAGCCCGGCATAGCCCAGCGTCAGGTTCAGCCCCATCACGGCGATGCTCATCACCAGCCAGAGCGAGAGCACATAGGTGCCGTAGCGGCCCATGCCGACCGGCGCGAACCAGAGGATCACGGCGCCGGCGAGCAGGGTCAGGAAGGCGCCGTCTAAGGTGCCGCCGAGCGGCAGCCGCCCGAGGCGAGGGGAGGCGGCGTCGCGGGTCGCTTGCACGCTCATACGCGGCGCTCCTCTTTGCGGCCCATCAGGCCTTCCGGCTTGAGCAGGATGATCACGACGAGCAGGACGAGCGGCACCGCCAGCCGGTAGGAGCTGGAGACATAGGCCGCGGCCATCGAGTCGACGACGCCGACGATCAGCCCTCCGACCAGCGCGCCGCGGACCTGGTTGAAGCCGCCGACGATCGCCGCGATGAAGGCGAACAGGCCGATGACCTCGCCATTGGAGAACTTCGCGAGGTAGATCGGCGAGATCAGCACCGAGGCGACGACGGCGAGCGCGGCGTTGATCACGAAGGTCAACAGCACCATCCGCTCGACCGGGATGCCGAGGATGCGCGCGACCGTCGGGTTCTGCGCGGTCGCCTGCATCTGCCGGCCGAGCCGCGTGCCGCCGACGAACCATTGCAGCAGGCCGATGACCGCGAAGGCGCAGGCGATGATCGCCAGATGCTGCAGCGAGATCGCCGCGCCGAAGACCTCGATCGTCTGCGTCGGCACGAAGGAGGGGAAGTTCTGCGCCTCGGCCGAGAAGCCGTCCTTGGCGCCTTCCTTCATGATGATCGACAGCGCCATGGTGGCGATCGCGAGCGGCAGCACGCCGTGCTTGATCATCGGGTCGACCACGGTGAGCTTGAAGCCGACGCCGAAGATCAGGATGAAGGCGGCGATGCCGATCAGCGCGCCGAGCCAGACCGGCGCGCCGAACAGCTTGATCGCGAGCAGCACCAGCACGGCCGGCAGCATGACGAACTCGCCCTGGGCGAAGTTGATCGTCTGCGAGGTCTGCCAGACCAGCGTGAAGCCGATCGCAGCCAGCGCATAGATCGCGCCCGTGGCGATACCGGCGATGAGATAGGCGATGAATTCGGCCATGGGGGTGCCTTGTTCAGTTCGCGAGAGTGGCTCGACGCGAGCCCCTCCCCCTTGTGGGGAGGGGTTGGGGTGGGGGTAGGAC
>NZ_LSKN01000286.1:0-8908 GCF_001557075.1 Methylobacterium sp. CCH7-A2 | reverse complement strand
GGGCCCCGCCGTGAACCCGGCGATCAAGATCACCAACATCATCGCGCTGCTGTTGCTGGCGATCCTGGCTCATAGCTGAGCCGCGCGGCCCATCGTGATGACACCGACCCCGCGGAGCGATCCGCGGGGTTTTTCATGTTGCGTCTACCGGTTGGCTGTCACGCAGCGACCGGTTCGCCCCAAACAACAAAACCTGCGGGGCAGGCCGCGGGTTTTGTCTCGTCAAGTCCGGTGGAAGAGGCTCACGCCCCCAGCGGGTTGAAGCGGGTCACGCCGCGGAAGAGGTTGCGCAGGAAGCTCTGCTCCTCGCCGCCGGTCGCGGTGGTGCGGCTGATGAAGTCGAAGATGACGCCGTCCTGCAGGCCGTAATTGGCGATGCGCTCGACCTTGAAGCCCTTGTTGAAATAGACCACCAGCACCGTCTGGTCGACGACCGAGAGATCCTGGAACTGGAAGCGCCGGCGTACGGTCTGGCTGATGTAGTAGAAGGTCCGGTTCCCGACCGTCGAGGTCGTCGACGGCGTACCCAGGATCGACAGCACCTGCTGCACGTCCATGCCGACCTTGATCTGCGCGATCAGCGCGTCGTCGGCGACGAAGCCGCGCTTGAACTCCTCGTTCATCCCCGCCGAGGTGGCGAGCTTGAAGCCGCCGGCATTGGGGCCGCAGGCGCCCAGCGCCAGGGATGTCGTCGCGAGGAGGCCGATGAGGGCGGTGCGGCGGGAGACGGCGATCATGCGGAGGGCATCCAGTGGCGCTGCGGCAATGGGCCGAGGCCCGGGCCGCTTGTCAAACGGGTGAGGGTTGGCGTAACGCCCGAGCATGGCTTTGGCAAGGCGACGGACCTCTTCCGCGCCGCCGGCCAGGGATCGCAACGTCATGTTCGGATGGTTCGGCAAGCGCGAGAGCAGGACGGCGCCGGTCGATGCGGTCTTCGCCCGCATCGCCGAGGCGTCGCGCCGCCCCGCGCTCTATCTCCAGGGCGGCATCCCGGACAGCTTCGAGGGCCGCTTCGAATCGCTGACCCTGCATGTCTTCCTCGTCCTGCGCCGCCTGCGCGAGCTGCCCGCGCCGGCCGATGACCTGGCGCAGGATTTGGTCGATGCCAATTTCGCCTATCTCGAACTGGGCGTCCGCAATGGCGGCGTCAGCGACATCGCCGTGCCCAAGCGCATGAAGAAGATCGGCCAGATGTTCTATGGCCGCGTCCAGGCCTATGAGGCGGCGCTGGTTTCGCCCGAGCCATCCGCGCTCGACGAAGCCCTGCAGCGCAACGCGACCGCCGAGCGCGGCGGGGCGGCCTATCTCGCCACCTATGCCCGCAGCATCCAGGCCCGACTGGCGACGCTCGATATCGACGGTGTGCTGAACCACCCGGAGCCGTTTCCGCCGCCGGCGGAGGAGAATGCGTGATGACGTCCGAAGCCCTGCCGCCCCTTCCGTTGAGCCGGCCCGTCCGCGTCGACGCGATCAAGCTGCGCGGTACGCCGTTCGCGCTCGAAGCCGAGCCGCAGGAGAAGGCCGGCATCGCGACCATGCTCGATCTGCCCTCCGTCGAATCGCTCGAGGCGCGCTACATGTTGTCGCGCAGCGGCGAGCGCGTGAAGCTCGAGGGCACGATCAAGGCCGCCTTCCACCAGACCTGCACGGTCACGCTCGATCCGTTTCCGGTGACGCTGGAGGTGCCGCTGAAGCTCGATTTCGCGCCCGAGGAACCGGCCGAGCCGCGCCGGCGCGCCGCCGCCGACGACTCGGGCGAGATCGATATCGAGGTGCGGCTCAACGAGGACGATCCGCCCGAGCCCATCGTCGACGGCGCGATCGATCTCGGCGCCGTGACGCTCGAATTCCTCGCGCTGGCGCTCGATCCCTATCCCCGCAAGCCCGGGGCGGTTTTCGCAGAGCCTGCCCCGGAAGAGCCGCCGGAATCGCCGTTCGCCAAGCTGGCGCGGCTCAAGCGCGACAGCTGACGGCCCGTTCCCCCTCTCTGGAAGCTTGCGGCGGGCGCCCAAGTCGCTATTGTCCCGCCCGCATCGAGCCGCCCCGGACTGAAGGTCGGCCGCTCCTGGGATCAACCATCACTCCATGACACGACCGGTTACAATCGCGCTCGATGCGATGGGCGGAGACCATGGCCCTGCCATCGTCATCCCCGGCGCCGCGCTGACGCTGGAGCGTCGGCCCGATGCGCGTTTCGTCGTCTTCGGGGACGAGGGCGAAGTCCTGCCGCTGCTCGACCAGCACCCTGCTTTGAAGGCCGTCACCACCTTCCACCACACCGAGGTCTCGGTGAAGATGGACGACAAGCCGAGCCAGGCGCTGCGCTACGGCCGCTACAAATCCTCGATGTGGCGCGCCATCGACGCCACCAAGACCGGCGAGGCCGACGTCACGGTCTCGGCCGGCAACACCGGCGCGCTGATGGCGATGTCGAAATTCTGCCTGAAGTCGATGCCCGAGGTCGACCGGCCGGCGATCGCCTGCCTCTGGCCGACGGTGCGCGGCGAGAGCGTCGTGCTCGATGTCGGGGCGACCATCGGCGCCGATGCCCGCCATCTCGTCGATCTCGCCGTGATGGGCGCAGCCATGGCCCGCGTGATCTTCGATCTCGACCGCCCGACGGTCGGCCTGCTGAATGTCGGTGTCGAGGAGATCAAGGGCGTCGAGGCGGTCAAGGAGGCGGGGCGCATCCTGCGCGAGCTGAACCTGCCGCATCTCAGCTATCACGGCTTCGTCGAGGGCGACGATCTCGGCAAGGGCACGGTCGATGTCGTCGTCACCGAAGGCTTCACCGGAAACATCGCGCTGAAGACGGCCGAGGGGACCGCCCGCCAGATCAGCTCCTATCTGAAGGCTGCGATGGGTCGCTCGCTGATGGCCAAGATCGGCTATCTCTTTGCGCGCGGCGCCTTCGCCGCCCTGAAGGACAAGATGGATCCGCGCAAGGTCAATGGCGGCGTGTTCCTCGGCCTCGAGGGGATCGTCATCAAGAGCCATGGCGGCACCGACGCCGTCGGCTTCGCCAGCGCCACCGAGCTCGGCTACGAAATGGCCCGGGAGAACCTGATGGCCAAGGTCCGCGAAATGGTCGCGGCATCGGCCCGCCAGGAAGCGTCCGCGCGCCAGGAGGCGTCCGCCCAGCAGGAGGCCGCGGCACGGTCAGCCGCGGCCCATTGAGGACACCGGTTTGTCGATTTTGCGTTCATGTATCGCGGGCTGCGGCTCCTATCTGCCCGCGCGCATCGTCACCAATGCCGAACTCGCCCAGCGCGTCGACACCACCGACGAGTGGATCATCCAGCGCACCGGCATTCGTCAGCGCCATGTCGCGGCCGAGGACGAGACGACCTCGATCATCGGGCTGAAGGCCGCGCAGGCGGCGCTGGCCGATGCCGGCATGGAGCCGGCCGAGATCGACCTGATCATCGTCGCGACCGCGACGCCCGACCACACCTTTCCCGCGACCGCGACGCAGATCCAGGCCGCGCTCGGCATTGCCGGCGGGGTCGCCTTCGATCTCCAGGCGGTTTGCTCCGGCTTCGTCTTCGCGCTCGCGACGGCGGACAAGTTTCTCAGCACCGGCGCGGCCAAAACCGCGCTCGTGATCGGCGCCGAGACCTTCTCGCGCATCCTCGACTGGGAGGACCGCACCACCTGCGTGCTCTTCGGCGACGGGGCGGGGGCGGTCGTGCTCAGGGCCGAGCCGGGCGAGGGCACGCTGGCCGATCGCGGCGTGCTCGCGACGCATATCCGCTCCGACGGCCGCTACAAGGACAAGCTCTATGTCGATGGCGGGCCGGGCTCGACCAAGACGGTCGGCTTCCTGCGCATGGAAGGCAAGGAGGTCTTCCGCCACGCGGTCCAGAACCTCGCCGACACGGTGCGCCACACCTTCGCGGAGACCGGGCTGAGCGGCGCCGACATCGACTGGTTCGTGCCGCACCAGGCCAATCGGCGCATCATCGACGCCACCGCCGACAAGCTCGGCATCGGCCATGACCGCGTCGTCGTCACGGTCGACCGGCACGGCAACACCTCGGCGGCCTCGATCCCGCTGGCTTTGTCCGAGGCGCATCGCGACGGCCGCATCCGCCGCGGGCAGCTCGTTCTGATCGAGGCCATGGGCGGCGGTTTCACCTGGGGGTCGGCCTTGATCCGGTGGTGACCAACGACAGCGAGAAAACTGTCATATTTTCCGGATTTTCTCGCGGTTTCAGCTGAATTTCAGCGTCACGGCGTTTCGGCGCCTGTTCGAGCATTGACCCGGCTGCGGGCTGCGCCTAGCGTTCATCGTCCGGAATGGCGAAAGGCAGGTGGCAGACCCGCCGGCCGAGATAACGCCTTGGAGGATGTGGATGGCGGGGCACACGGTTACGCGGGCGGACCTCTGCGAGGCGGTGTATCAGAAGATCGGCCTCTCGCGGACGGAGTCGTCCAAGCTCGTCGAGGCGGTGCTCGACGAGATCTGCGACGCGGTGGCGCGCGGCGAGAACGTCAAGCTCTCTTCCTTCGGTTCCTTCGTCGTGCGCGACAAGGGCGAGCGAATCGGGCGTAATCCCAAGACGGGCGTGGAAGTGCCGATCGAGCCGCGCCGCGTGATGGTGTTCAAGCCTTCGAATGTGATGAAGGCGCGGATCAACGGACAGACGAGCGAGAGCGAAGACGCGTGAGCCGAAATCAGTGAGCCTGGAGTTCCACACCGGCGAGACAGAGGCCGACATGGACACCAAGAGCCCGGATGCCTTCCGCACCATCAGCGAGGTCGCTGAAGACCTCGATATTCCCCAGCATGTCCTGCGCTTCTGGGAGACGCGCTTTCCCCAGATCAAGCCGCTGAAGCGCGGCGGCGGCCGGCGCTATTATCGCCCGGACGATGTCGCCCTGCTCAAGGGCATCCGCCGCCTGCTCTACGGCGAGGGCTA
This sequence comes from Methylobacterium sp. CCH7-A2, assembly GCF_001557075.1. Taxonomy (NCBI): domain Bacteria; kingdom Pseudomonadati; phylum Pseudomonadota; class Alphaproteobacteria; order Hyphomicrobiales; family Methylobacteriaceae; genus Methylobacterium; species Methylobacterium sp. CCH7-A2. Next base: position 3,986 of record NZ_LSKN01000286.1, on the reverse strand, counting down.
CACGATCAAGGGCCTGCAGCGGATCCTGAAGGAACAGGGGCCTCGCCATGTCCAGGCCATCGGCCGCGGTGCGCCGATCGGGCCGCCGCCGGCGGGAGCCGCCAAGGCGCGCGAAGGCGTCGGAGCTCAAGCGGCGCAGCCCGGCCGCGCGCCGGTACCGCCCGGGCTCGACGACATCACCCTGCTCACCGCCGTCCTGGCCGAACTCGGCGAGTGCAAGCGCATCCTCGACCGCGCTTTGCAGCCGCCGGCGGAACTCGCCTGACGCCGCCGGTTGAAAGCGCCTGGCCCCTGTCCTAGATCGGGAGCGGGGACGACCCCGGCGCGACGGCGCCTGTCTGGTCCGGCGTGGACGACCTCGCCATTTCGACGCGGAGCGCCGTCATGGCCTGGCTCTATCTTTTCATCGCGGGTCTGTTCGAGGTCGGTTGGGCGATCGGCCTGAAATATACGCAGGGCTTCACCCGCCTCGTTCCAACCGTGCTGACGCTCGCCAGCATGGCGGTCAGCCTCGGCCTGCTCGGGCTGGCGCTCAAGAGCCTCCCGGTCGGCACCGCCTATGCGGTCTGGACCGGCATCGGCACGGTCGGCACGGCCATCCTCGGCATCGTCCTGCTCGGCGAGCCTGCGACGGCGCTACGGCTGGCCTGCATCGGTCTGATCGTGGCGGGCATCGTCGGTCTCAAGCTCGTCGCCTGAGCGCGCGGCATCACTGCCGGCGCCACTCCGCCGGCCAGTAGCCGCCACGCTCAAGCGCGACGATGAGGACGATGACCGCGAGCGTCACCGCCAGCGTCATCAGCCGGGCGTTCCAGGGCGTGCCGCGGCCGATCAGCCAGATCAGCGTCAGGCCGATCATCAGGGGTATGATCATCTCCATGGCGGGAGCCTAGAGGAAGCAGCCGCGCCGCGAAACCCGGGCCGCACCGCCTGGGGGCCTCCGCGAGCGGAACACATGGCCGGCGCGCACGTTCGTTCGACAGGAGCGGCGCATCCGGTGCCCGGCGGCGCCGCACGCTCTTTCCGACGATCCCGAAACCGCAGGAGACCGCCATGGGACTGTTTTCCAAGGACATCAAGACGATGGACGACCTCTTCGTCCATCAGCTCCAGGACATCTACTACGCCGAGAAGCAGATCCATAAGGCGCTGCCGAAGATGATCGAGAAGGCGACGGATCCGACCCTCAAGCAGGGGCTGACGGCGCACCGCACCGACACCGAAGGCCATATCGCCCGGCTCGAGCAGGTCTTCAAGCAGCATGGCGCCGAGGTGAAGGCGGTCGACTGCCCGGCCATCGACGGCATCCTGAAGGAGGCCGACGAGGTCGTGGGCGAGGTCGCCGACAAGCGGGTGCTCGACGCCGCCATCGTCGCCGCCGCGCAGGCGGTCGAGCATTACGAGATCACGCGCTACGGCACGCTGACGGCCTGGGCCAAGCAGCTCGGCCGCGAGGACTGTGCCGCCCTGCTGCAGCAGAACCTCGACGAGGAACATGCTGCCGACGAGAAGCTGACCAAGCTCGCCGAGACCGGGATCAACCGCAAGGCGGCCTGATCCGGCTCTTGCCGACCTCGGAACGACCCGCGACGGAACCCCGTCGCGGGTCGTTCCGCGTCAGGTCGGATTGCCCGGATCGCCGGGCGGCACCTTCGGTGGCTTGTCTCCGAAGCGGCCGCGCGCCCAGTAGCCGGCCAAGGCGAGGCCGGGCGGGATCGACAGCAGCAGAAGCCAGGTCAGGCCGTTCAGCTCGCCGCTCATGCCGCCGGAGCCTGCGAACCGTGCTCGCCGTCTGCATGGCGCGGCGACAGCGGGAACTCTCCTTCGATGAGCGGCTTCATCCGCCCGAGCTCGCCGGCCATGTAGTCGAGAAAGAGGCGCACGCGGGGCGAATGGCGCAGATCCGGATGGGTCAGCAGCCAGAGATCGGCACCGAGCCCGTCATCGGGCGGGGCCAGCCGCGTCAGAGCCGGCTTCCGGTCGGCGATGAAGCAGGGCAGGAAGCCGATGCCGATGCCGGCCTCGACGGCTTCCGCCTGTCCCAGCACCGTATTGACCTTGTAGACGATCCGCTCCGGCGCGACATGTTGCGCCAGATAGCGTACGGCCTTCAGCCCGGAGAAGCTGTCGCCCAGCGAGACCCAGGCGCGCTGCCAGAGGCTTTCGATGGGGACGGGCTCGGCGCCGGTGAAATCGACGGCTCGGCCATAAAGCGCCCAGGCGATCCGGGCCGCCTTCCGGCCGACCAGCGTCTCCGGCGGATTGTCGGTAGCGCGGATGGCGACATCGGCATCGCGCTTCGAGAGGTTCAGCGCCTGGTTGCTGAGCAGCACGTCGAGCCGGATGTCGGGACACTGGCCGAGGAAACCGGCGAAGACGGGCGTCAGCAGGTCGACCAGCAGCGTGTCATTGGTGGTGACGCGCAGATCGCCCGCGGGCTTGATCTCCTGGCCGGCGAGCTTGAGGGCGAAGGCGCTGATGTCGCTGTCGACGCGCTCGGCGAGCTGCGCCATCTCATCGCCGGCCGGCGTCGCGACATAGCCGCTGCGATGGCGCTCGAAGAGCCTGACGCCGAGCGCCTGCTCGATCTGGCCGAGACGTCGGAACACGGTCGAATGGTTGAGGCCGAGCGCAGCGGCGGCAGCCGGGAGGGCGCGGCGCTCCGCGATCGCCTTGATCAGGCGGAAATCGTCCCAGGCGAGGGTCTGCGGGCCGGTGCGCGGGCCGGCGGCGGAGGGGGACTTGGCGGAGGGGGGCTTGGCGAAAGCAGGCATCGCCGCACTCTCCGACAGGACATCGCCGCCTTCAAGGCCGGGAGGCCTTGAAGGCGGCGAGGGGTTCGCGGCGGGCGGCGTCAGGCGGCGGCGGGGGTGCCGAGGGCCGGCAGCCGGGCAGACTTCAGGGCCAGCGCGCCGTCGCCGAGCAGGCCATGGGCGAGGGCGGTCAGGGCCAGGAAGGCCGGATATTCCCAGCCGCCATTCGGCGCATTGAAGACCCAGCCATTCGGAGCGTGGACGAAGAGTGCGCCGAGCAGGATCGGCAGCAGCAGCAGCGAGACATAGCGGCCGTAGAAGCCGACGAGGATCGCGAGGCCGCCGATGAGTTCGGCCAGGATGATCGGCCAGGCGAGGAACGATGGCAGGCCGACCTGCCCGAGGAAGCCGGCGAAACCGGCCGGGGTGAAGATCGCGATCTTCAGATAGGCATGGGCGATGAACATCAGGCCGAGCGCGATGCGAAGGCCGAGCGCGGCATAGGGAGCGAGGCGTGTGTCGATCATGGGGGCAGTCTCCTGAACGGGACCGGGCTGGTCTCGCCCCAAGAGATCGCTCTCGCATCGACGCAATGCAAATGGCTTGATCTCAATGTCGACATTGCGAATGAGCAATGGTGTTGCGCTGGCTTTTCGGCGCCGTCGGTCCAATCTCAGCGGCAACGGGGCGCCGCCCCGGTTCGAAAGGACCACCGCCATGCAGATCAACGGCATTCATCACGTCACGGCGATCGCCGGTCCGGCCCGCCGCAATCTCGAGTTCTATGGCCGCGTGCTCGGCCTGCGCCTCGTCAAGAAGACCGTCAATTTCGACGATCCGGGCACCTATCACCTCTATTACGGTGATGCCGCCGCGGCGCCGGGCTCGATCCTGACCTTCTTCCCCTGGGAGCATGCGGCTCAGGGCCGCCTCGGTGTCGGCGAGACGCAGGAGACGGTCTTCCGCGTGCCGGAGGGCGCGATCGGCTACTGGGCCCATCGCCTCGTCGAGCACGGCGTGCCCCATGACGTGCCGGTGAAGCGCTTCGGCGAAACCGTGCTGGCCTTCCGCGATCCCGACGGGATGCGGCTTTCGGTCGTCGGTGTGCCCGGCATCGAGGCCGAGCCTGCCTGGGCCGAGGGCGGCATCCCGGTCGAGCATGCGATCCGTGGTTTCCACTGTGAGATCGCCTGCAATGTTGGGTCTGACTCAATCTCGCTGCAGATAAGCGGT
>NZ_LSKN01000285.1:0-3646 GCF_001557075.1 Methylobacterium sp. CCH7-A2 | reverse complement strand
AACCGGCAATCGCCGGTGACCACCGTCAGCTACACCACGCTATGGGACACGACCTCGCGGCCTCTCGTCGAGCCGTCGACGCTCCGAATCGCCGCCCGGCGACAAAAAACCGTACCTCGATGACATACCGTTCATCCAAGGTTCGGCCAGGCGGTCGACGCCGCCGGTTGCTCAGAAGAACCCCTCGCCTCCTCTTGTGCAAGGATCGACACGCCTTTGCGTGCCGCCTCGGGGGCGGCAGGGCCCACCGCGTGCCCCGCCACAGCGCGATAATTCCCCTCGGCGAGACCGGACCCGGTCGATCGCAAAACCGGACCTCGCTTGCTGAACGGCCGAACAGCGACAATGGCCATGCTCGTCGATCCGGAGCAGACTACGAAAGCAGTGCGTATCGCCTGAACCGCTCCAGGGCGAGAACGAGGAGAAGTCCGAGGCCAAGCCCTGCCGCCTTCACCAGCGCGTCCTGAACCGCGCCGTGGCGTGTCGGGGTCCAGCCCTGGGCGAGTTCGAGCAGCGCGACCGCACCGAGCCCGACGGCGAATATCACAGGACGCTGCCTTGGGTACCCGATCGCGAAGGACGCGGCGGTCACGAGGAAGGCGAGGCTCCGTTCGATATTGGGCACCAGCCAAGGGACGGACGGTCGCTGCTCGATCCCGGACAACGTCGCATAGACGATCCCTATCAGCAGTCCCCAGCCCAAGACTCGAAAGCCGAGCCTGAGCAATGCCGTCCGTGCGCCGATGCTCAGCGACAAGCGCGCTAGGAGGCCGATTGGTCCGGCGACACCCCGCAACTTGCCAGCGTGGCCGAACCCCGCGAGCCCGTCGTGGCAAGCCATGAGAAGCGCGCGCTGCGCCCGCAGCTCCTCAATCCTGCGATAGGCGGCCATCATCTGCGCCTCGGCCTCGACCAATCTGGCTTCATCGGCGGGCTCGCGCTCGAAATAGATCCCGTCCTCGTTCCCCATCAGCGTAGCGGCACGGGTTCGTGCCTCCTCGAGCCGCCGTGACAGCCCTGCGATCGCGCGCTCGATTTCGGTGACGGTTGCGCTGAGTTGCCGGTGAAGGGGGCGGAGCCTTTCGATATCGGTCTGCCGATCCCGGTCGGCCCCGCGAAACCTCACCGGAAGCGCCATCGCCAGTCTCCCCCGACAAGAGCGGATGCTAAGCGAGGCGCCACTGCGCAGCCCGCTCCCGTGGGGAGATCAGCAATTCATGTGCCAGACGATCGTCGCGCCTCCGTCAACGCGCCTGGCGCCGGGCGAGGATATCGAGGAGGCCACGCGGTCGCGTAGCGTCGCTGTCAGCGGTCCGCGATCTGAGCAGGACGAAGACGATGGCGAGGAGCGAGACGGTCACGCTGGCCACGACCGCCGCGACGACCAGCGCCACGAGCACACCCTGCGGCCAAGCCAGCCAGAGCGTCAGCGCGCCGCTGGCGAGGGCGGCCGAAAAGAGGACGATCAGCATCGCTCGGGCTTTCGCAGCTCGCTATCTACGGGTGATTATAGCTTCGCGCGGGTGACCGAGAAAGACTTACACACGCGACCGCCACGGCAAATCTGAGCCGTCATGGTTAAGGGAACTCTAACGCCGCCGGCGCCGTGGCAACAGATTTGCTACGCGTGGTTGAGATCAGCCAGTGGCGGAGCGTTTTGTGAGACGTTGTCCCCCCTTCGACTGTCTTTTTCCGTCCTGCCTTCGCAGATCGTGGCGGGCATTCGCATGGTCCGTGGCGCTGATATCGCTCTTCGTCATGGGAGCCGCCGGATCGCTTCATGCCAATGGATTCGAATACCGGGTCGCCGCCCAGGATCGGCTTAGGATCAAGGTTTCGGAATGGCGCCCGACCTCGCGAGAGCTGTTCGAGTGGTCGGCGCTGACCGGCGAATTCGGTGTCAGCTCGGCCGGCATGCTCTCGCTGCCGGTAGTCGGCACCTTTTCGGTCGACGGCAAAGCGCCGGCCGAGATCGCGGCCCTGATCTCGGAACGGCTCAAGAGTGCAGCCGGGCTGGTCAACGCCCCAGCGGCGGCCGTCGAGATCGCGCAGTACCGGCCGATCTACATCGTCGGCGCGGTCGAAAGGCCGGGCGAATATGCCTTCAGGCCGACGATGACCGCACTTCAGGCCGTCGCCATCGCTGGAGGGTTCCAGCGGATGGAGCTGGCGCTGGGCCGCTTCGAGCGCGAGACGATCATCGCCGAGGGTGAAATCAGGGTCCAACAGACGCAGTTGCTCTCTCTACAGGTCCGTCGCGACAGGCTTCTCGCCGAGGCGAGCAAAGCAGAAGCGATCTCCTTCTCGGAGAATCTGCGTCGCGGCCTCGATGACGGCGTCGCCCAGGCGATGCGTGAGGAGGAGGCGTTGTTCGCCTCGCGCCGCAAGGCGACCCGTTCGCAACTCGCCCTTCTGGACCAATCGCGCGCGTTGCTTGAGGAGGAACTGCGGACGCTTGGCGCGAAGGCTCTGACACAGCAGCGGCAGCAGGATCTCATCCGGCGCGAGCTCAGCAATATCAACAGCCTGATCGCCAAGGGACTCGCGGTAAGTCCCCGCCAGCTTGCGGTCGAACAGAACCTCGCGCAGTCGGAAAGCCAGGCGCTCGATCTGATGCTCGCGACCGCCCGCGCGAAGCAGGAACTCAGCCGAATAGACCGCGCCGCGGCCGAGCTGGAGAATCAGCGCGAAATCGACATTGGGCGCGAACTTCGGGAGACCCAGCTCTCGCTCAAGCAGACCGACGATCGCATCATTGCCCTGCGCGCGCTCATTCACGAGTCGACCGCGCTCGCCCCGCAATTGCAGAGCCAGCAGGAAAAGCAGCTCGGGCGCATGCGCTTCAGCGTCCAGCGGCGCCAGGGTGGCAGCGTCAATGAGATCGCGATCGACGAAGCCTCACCGATCCTGCCCGGCGATATCGTCAGAATCGATCGGGCCTCGCTGCAGTCGGTTCTCTCGTCGCTTTCGCCGGGCGGCTCACAGAACTGAGCGGTCGCGCCCGCATACCATAGCAAGGCTTACGCCATGTGGAGGTTGGCTCATGCTGTCATCCGAATGGCCTGCGCGCATTTTTCTCGCGGATGAGCACCCAATTTTCTTGGCTGGCCTCAAGGCCTGCCTAGCGGAGCAGCCCGACATCCAAGTCGTTGGCGAGGTCAACTCTTCCGCGCAGCTCGTTCAGTTGGTCGAGACGGCGGCACCGCACGTTGCCGTCGTGGGCGAGAGCTTCAACGGAGTTTCGGTAGCCGAGGGCCTGCTGAGCGCTCTACCAGCGCATCGCGTTATCCTTGTCGCCGAAGAGGCCGACGCGCTGCGCGCGCACCGGCTGCTGGCAATGGGCGCGCGCGGCTATGTGCTGAAGCAGTCGCCGGGCTCGGTCGTGCTCAAGGCCATCAGGGCGGTTCTTCGCGGTGGGAGCTTCTTCGATGCGATCGAGGCACCGCGGACGCCGTCCCGCAACGGGCGCGGCCCTGTATTGACCCAACGTGAGCAGGAAGTTTTGCGCCTGATAGCGCTGGGATTCAGTATTCGTGAAGCTGCGGAACGCATCGGCATTACGACGAAATCAGCGGAAACCTATAAAGCGCGAGCTAGGCTTCGTGGACAAAGGGTAGCCAGAGTTTGACTGCGGCAATGGCGACGA
>NZ_LSKN01000284.1:0-491 GCF_001557075.1 Methylobacterium sp. CCH7-A2 | reverse complement strand
CGCCAGGGCTCAGACATCTTCGCCCCCGACCCGACGTCGGAGGGGCGTGTCGGTGCGTTCGGCCGGTCGTCGCTCATCTTTGCCTCCTTCGATCACGGTGAGACCGCCCATTGCGGGCGGCAGGTCGGGCGGGCCGGACCGCAGCAGGTCCGGGCAGTACGCCCCGCAGCGATGCCCATACTTCCTGGGCTTGTGCAGTCCGCTGTAGGGATTCCAGGGACAGCGTCTCATGAAGATCGGCAGCAGCTCCTGGATCATGGTGTTGGGCCCGAAGCGCGCGGCGAGGATCGCGAGCCTGGCGTCGCGCGAGCGTTCGCAATGATGACAGCGGAAGCGCACGATGACCCAGGGATAGTCCATCAGCATCGTCGCTTTGGTGGGGCGCGGTGGATCCTTCACGACGCATCGCTGCGCACCACGGCGAGGCGCCCGTAGACGTAGCCATGCGAGACCGTGGCGTTGTGATCGCGCGCCAGGAGGTCGAGATCGAC
>NZ_LSKN01000283.1:0-275 GCF_001557075.1 Methylobacterium sp. CCH7-A2 | reverse complement strand
GTTCTCCTTCTCGATCCGGACCTTCTTGGCGCGGCCGAGCATGTTGAGCGTCACGGTCTCCAACTTGATACCGAGGTCCTCGGAGATCGCGGTGCCGCCAGTGAGGATCGCGATGTCCTCGAGCATGGCCTTGCGGCGGTCACCGAAGCCCGGCGCCTTGACCGCGGCGATCTTCAGCCCGCCGCGGAGCTTGTTGACGACGAGCGTGGCGAGCGCCTCACCCTCGACATCCTCGGCCACGATCAGCAGCGGCTTGCCGGTCTGCACCACCGCCT
>NZ_LSKN01000282.1:0-86017 GCF_001557075.1 Methylobacterium sp. CCH7-A2 | reverse complement strand
CCGGCGGCGATGCAGCAGCGCTATCTGATGCGCTCCCGCGATCCTCGCGACGAGGTGGTGCGGGTGACGCCGGAACTGCGCCGCACGGTGCATTTCGAGCGGCTGAACCTGATGGACGAGTCCTATCCGTTCGACCGCGACGTCGACGTCATCTTCTGCCGCAACGTGCTGATCTATTTCGACAAGCCCACCCAGCAGGCTGTGCTGTCTCGGCTCGCCTCGCATCTGCGGCCGGGTGGATACCTGATGCTGGGGCACTCCGAGTCGATGGCCGGCAGCGGCGTGGAGCCGCTCCGCCAGGTCGTCCCGACGGTCTATCAGGCGGCGCCGGCCGCCGGCTCGAGGACAGCCGCATGAACCGCAAACCGATCCGTGTCCTGATCGTCGACGATTCCGCCTCGGTGCGGCAGGTGCTGACGACGATCCTCACCGAGGATCCGGGCATCGAGGTCATGGGCACGGCGGCCGATGCCTTCGCCGCCGCCCGGCGTCTGCAGAACGAACTGCCCGACGTCATGATCCTCGACATCGAGATGCCGGGGATGGACGGGCTGACATTCCTGCGCAAGATCATGGCGCAGCGTCCGATCCCCGTGATCATCTGCTCGACCCTGACCGAGGCCGGCTCCCGCGCGCTCTTCGACGCGCTCGAGGCCGGGGCGGTCGACGTGCTTCCGAAGCCCCGCGTCGATACCCGCGCCGCGCTGATGGAGACCGCCGATCGCCTGCGCCATGCGGTGCGCGCCGCGGCCCAGGCGAAGTTGCGCCCGCGCGAGCCGCGCATGCAGGTCGAGAAGAAGCTCACCGCCGACGCCATCCTGCCGCCGCCGGTGCTGGGCCGTGTCCGGCATTCGACCGACAAGATCGTCTGCATCGGCATTTCCACCGGCGGTACCGAGACCCTGCGCGAGGTGTTGGAGCAGCTTCCGGCCAACTGCCCGGGCATCGCCGTCGTCCAGCACATGCCGGAGAAGTTCACGCTCGCTTTCGCGCGCCGGCTGAACGGCATCTGCGCGATGGAAATCAAGGAGGCTGAGGATGGCGACGAAGTGTCGACCGGCCGCGTCCTGATCGCGCCCGGCAACCGCCACATGCTGCTTCAGCGGGTCGGGCAGGGCTATCGCGTCGCGATCAAGGACGGGCCTCATGTCTCGCGCCACCGCCCCTCCGTTGACGTGCTGTTCCGCTCCGCCGCGCAATATGCCGGCGCCAATGCGCTCGGCATCATCATGACCGGCATGGGCGACGACGGCGCGCGCGGCCTGCTCGAGATGCGCAAGTCCGGCGCCCGGACGCTCGCGCAGGACGCCGAGAGCTGCGTCGTCTTCGGCATGCCGAAAGAGGCGATCGACCTTGGCGCAGCGGAACGGATCGTCAAGCTCTCTCGTGTACCACAGGAGATCATGGCCTGGCCGCAATCCACGCCAGGGTCGGGTTGAGGACGAGTGATGCGCGTTGCGTCTGAGATGGGTGGCGTCGGGGGAACGACTGTGATGCTGGCTCAGGAAACCGGCCTCGCGCGACTGGTCGAGGCGCTGGAGGGCACCGCCCGCGAGATCGACGTCACCTTCGCCCGCGCCGGCAGCCAGCTCGGCGAGGGGCTCGGGCTGTTCGAGGGGCTGAAGGAGCGCCTGACGACGCTGTCGACCGATCTGTCGGGACCGGAGATTGCGCGCGCCGGCACGACATTGTCGGGCCTTGCCGGCGAGCTGCGCGCCATCAATGACGGGCTGCTCCAGGAAACCGGCGTGCTGCAGCAGCTCGCCGCCCACAGCAAGGACGCCTCGCAGGTGCTTGAGCGCCTGCTCGAGCATATGCGCCTGATCACGATCCTGGCCCGCAGCGCCCGTATCGAGGCGGTCTCGGTGCAGGCCGCCGGACGAGACTTCGGCGACTTCACCAGCGAGATCGTCGCTCTCACCACTCAGGCCCAGCGCACCATCCAGAACTGCGCCCGCGACCATGACCATCTCAGCGCGCTGCTGGGCTCCGCGCTGGAAGCCCAGCGCGATTTCGAGGGCCGCTACGGCCAGGCGCTCTCCGCGCTCGCCGCCAAGCTGGAACAGACCCTGGTCGAGGTCACCGGACGCCAGCAGCGCAGCGTCGCGCTGACGAGCGATGCCGCGACCCATTCCGGCAAGATCGCCATGGCCGCCGGCGGCGCCATCATCGCCCTGCAATCGGGCGACAGCATCCGCCAGCAGCTCGAACATGCGATCAAGGCGCTGCGCCTGCTCGCCGCCGTGACCGCGGGCACCGGGGAGGGCGCTGCCCTCGACGCCGAGGCCCGCACCGCCGCCGGGATCGTGCTTCGCCGTCTCGAGGCGGCCCAACTCGAAGAGAGCGCCCGCAGCCTCGCTCAGGATGCCGACTCCATCGAGGCGGCGCTCGCCCTGCTGGCGGGCGACACCGCCGGCCTGCTCGACCTGGTGCGTTCGCTCTACCAGGGCGATGGCGGCCGCAGCGGCTCCTTCCTCGCCGATCTCGAGGCGGATCTCGCCGAGGCTTCGGACCTGCTCGCCAAATGCGACCGCGCCCGCGCCGGCGTGGACCGCGTCACCAGCGCCATGTCGACGGTGCTGGACACCTGCCAGCAGACTGTGGCGGCCTTGGCCGGCACCGTTTCCAGCATCGTCCTGATCGGGATGAATGCCGGCCTGCGCGCAGCCCGCATCGGCACCGGCGGCCGCAGCCTCGTCGTCATCGCGCAGGAGCTGAAGTTCGCCGCCGACCAGGTCGCGGCCGACGCCGCGCAGCTGACTCCGACCTTCGCGCAGATGCAGGAGACCTCGGTCGGACTGAAATCCGGCGGGCGGCTCGACGCGGCCCATTTCGCCGCGCTCGACCAGGCGATGAGCGAGTCCCTAGCCGCGCTGCGCCAGACGGGGGACCGCCTGGCGGCGACGCTCGACCAGCTGACGCGCGAGGGCGGCGGCTTCGCCTCCGTGGTGGCCCAGGCCCGGCTGTCCTTCTCGAATGCGGGGGCGATGAGCGACCTCATCGCATCCGGCGCGGCCGAACTCGAGCGCTCCGTCGCCGAGGCCGCGATGCCCGACGATCCGGCGGCGGCTGCGGCGGCCGCACAGCTGATCGAACGGCAGGTCTGGCCGAACTACACCATGGTCGGCGAGCGCACGATCCATCAGGCCATCGTCGGCGCCCTTCTGCCCGCCCAGGCCGGCGCGGCCGCCCCGGTCGTCGTCGCCGCTCCGGCGCAGGACGAGGCCGACGACTTCCTCTTCTGACGCCGCCGCGTTTCGGCCGCGAAGGCATCGCACCCTGCACGCGAGGCGTGTGTGGGCCCTCTTTTCTCGCGATGAAGAAGCACAACGTCAACCTTTTGCGCCAGATTTCGCCCTGGCGCGGATAGACAAGCCCGTGTCTTCGTCCTAAGTCCGAATCTGCGCTACAGCAGATTTCAACTTCTCCCGTGATCGGAACACCAAATGGCAGACAACAAAGAAGAGCTGCTCGATCTGACGACCTCCATTGTTTCGGCATATGTCGCCCGCAATAACGTCCCGCGGACGGACCTTGCCGATCTCATCGCGAGTGTCCATGCGTCACTTGCCAAGCTTGGTGGTGAGCCCGAGGCTCCTCCGGCCGCGCCGCTCGTTCCGGCCGTGCCGATCCGCAAGTCGGTGACGCCGGAGGCGATCATCTGCCTCGAGGACGGCAAGTCCTTCAAATCGCTGAAGCGTCACCTCAGCAGCAAATACGATCTGACCCCTGAGCAGTACCGCGCCAAATGGGGCCTGCCGGCGGATTACCCGATGGTCGCCCCCGCCTATGCCGAGGCGCGCTCCGCTCTGGCGAAGTCGATGGGTCTGGGCCGCAAGGCCGCGACGCCGGCCGCCGCTCCCAAGGCCAAGCGCGGCCCCCGCGCAAAGGCCTGAGACGGACAAGGCTGCGGCGGGCTTCGCAGCCCTCCGCCTCGCTCGCCGGCCGGTCAGCGGCCGGCGCCGCGGCACTCAATGGCCGCCGAGCAGGCTCTTCCTGAGCATGCAGTGCACGCCCTTGTGCTGGTTCACCGTCTGGGTGACGCGCAGATCGGCCGCCATCGAGCAGAGCGCATAGGCCTGCTCGCGCGTGATGCCGGTGCGCTCGACGATCAGCACGATCATGTCGCGCAGCGCCTTCTCGGCGCAGCGGTCGAGATCCGGGTCCATGCCGCAGGTGATGACATGGGTCGGCGTCTCGGCCCGTGGATAGGTGAAGCTCAGATCCTTGCGCACCGTCAGGCGGAAGGTGCCCGACAGCGCGGTCTCGATCGCGGTCACGTTGACCTCGCCGTCGCCCTGCACGCCATGGCCGTCGCCGACCGAGAACAGCGCGCCCGGCACGAAGACCGGCAGATAGAGCGTCGTGCCGGCCACCAGCTCCTTGTTGTCGAGATTGCCGCCGAAGGCACGCGGAATGATCGAGGTGCAGCGCCCCCATTCCAGCGGCGGCGCCACGCCCATCACGCCGAAGAACGGTGACAGCGGCAGCTCCAGCCCCCAGGGCAGGGTGCCGACCATCCGCGCCTTGTCGAGCGGGATGTTCATCATGTGGAAATGCGGAAAATCGTCCGGCAGCGTGCCGGCAAGCGGCCGGTTGAGGTTGTAGCCCCAGTCCTGCCGCAGCGAGACCGCCTCGATGTCGATCTGCAGCACGTCGCCCGGCCAGGCGCCCTCGACCGCGACCGCTCCGGTCAGGATATGCGGGCCGAAGGGCAGGCCCTTCTGCGCCGCATGGATCGCGTGCAGTTCGGGCGGGACGTGGAACCCGGCCGGCGGCAGGGTCTCGACCGTGCCGCTGACGGATTCGATCGTGACGCTCTCGCCGCTCGCGATGGTGAGAGCGGGCGGCACGCGCGCATCGAAATAGCCCCAGTGGCAGGTCTCGGGCGAAGCCTTGAGATGATGGGTCATGATCGCTCCCGCGCGTCGTGGCGGCAGGATGGGTTGCCGCCGGAGAGACTGTCGAGTGCAAATATCGCGCCCCTCGGCTGCGCCCGCTTGCCGGGCCGGTCCCGCTTTTGCGATGGGAGGGCGGCGCATGCCCGCCGCACGACGAAGAGAGCGACCCGATGTCCCGAGAGCTGAAAGCCATCGCCCTGTTCTGCGGCTCGAACACCGGGCAGGGCGAAACCTATCGCGAGGGCGCGGCCCGGCTCGGCGCCGAGATCGGCCGGCGCGGGCTGACGCTGGTCTATGGCGGCACGCATAAGGGCCTGATGGGCATCGTCGCCGACGCGGTTCTGGCGCAGGGCGGGGCGGTCCATGGCGTCATCACCCGCCGCCTCGCGGATCTCGGCCATCTCCATGAGGGCCTGACCCGGCACGAGATCGTCGACGGCATGCGCGCCCGCAAGGAGCGGATGGCGGAGCTCGCCGACGGCTTCATTGCCATGCCCGGCGGCATCGGCACGCTCGAGGAGTTCATGGAGGCCTGGACGCTGAACCAGCTCGGCGAGTTCGACAAGCCGGCCGGCCTGTTCGACATCGAAGGCTACTACCAGCTCTTCATGGGCTTCATCGACCACATGATCGCCCAGGGCTTCCTGCCCGCGGCCCATCGGCAGGGCATCGTCGTCGAGCCCGATCCGGCCCGGCTGATCGACGGGCTCACCGCCTTCGAGCGCGTCACCGTTCCGAAATGGCTCTAGACCGGCCGGTCTCGAGGCGCGCCGCCAGTTGCTCGGCGAATTTCGCCGCCGCCACGGGCAGCGGCCTTCCATGGAGCTGGCCCATCGCGAAGCGCGCCGGCTGGATGTCGCGCTCGTCGATTGGGCGCGAGATCAGGCCGTCGCGCTGCTTCAGGCTGGCCGGCGCGCCGATCTCGATCTGGAAGGTGATGGCGTCCTCCAGCCGGACGTAATTGCGCAGGAACTCGAAGGAGTTCGACTCGATCACCGGCACGAGCTTGAACGAGCTGCGGGCGACGGCCTGGTCGAGCAGCTGGCGCCCGCCATAGCTGCGGTCGGGCAGCGCCAGGGGAAAGCCGCTGCATTCGCGCAGGCGGATGCTGCCCTCCTTCGCGAGCGGGTGGTCCTGCCGCATGATCGCGACGAGCCTCTGCTCGGCGGAGGCGATGATCTGGAAGCCGATGCCAGTGTCGAGCCGGAAGATCAGGGCGAGATCGACCTCGTAATTCGCCAGCGCCCGCAGCGCCTCGCCATGGCTGGCGACGCGCACGTCGAATTCGACCAGCGGAAAGGCGCTGCGATAGGCGGCGATCTCGACCGGCAGGAAATCATGCGCCAGCGCATGGCTGCAGGCGATCGCGACCGTGCCGCGGCGGAACCCTGACAGATCCTCGATCTGCGAGCGCACCCGGCCCATATCGGCGAGCTGGCTGCGGATGTGCCGGATCAGCAATTCGCCGGCCGCGTTCAGCCGGACCCCGCGCGGCAGCCGCTCGAAGATCTTGGTGCCGAGTTCGTCCTCGACGTCCTGCACGCGCCGGTTCAGCGCCGAGGCGGTGATGTTCAGCCGCTCCGCCGCCTTGCGGATCGAGCCGACGCGGGCGACCTCGTCGATATAGTTCAGCAGGCGCAGATGCCTCATGGCGAACAGTTCCGACCGATGCGTTTTGCGAACAGATCGTGCAAGAAGTCAGCACAAGACGGCACCGGTCAAGCCGTCCTAGGCTTCTCCCATGGCAGCGGCATGAGGCCGCGATGGGAGAGTTCGCATGAAGCACGCGATCAGCCGACGCCGTTTCACTCTCGCCGCGGGCGCCGCCGTACTGGCCTCCGCCCTGCCGCGACCGGCGCTGGCGCAGACACCCACGCGCTTGAAGATGATCCTGAACTGGCGCTACCAGGGCCCGCAGGGCTGGTTCTTCCTGGCCGACGACCGGGGCTATTTCCGCGAGGAAGGGCTCGAGATCGTCATGGACCAGGGCAACGGCTCGGGTGCGGCGGTCGGGGCGGTCGCCTCGGGCTCCTACGATATCGGCTTCGGCGACATCAACGCGCTGATCCAGCTGGTCGCGCGCAGCCAGCCGGGCGCCGCCACACCGCTCGCGATCTCGGCGCTCTACAACCGCCCGCCCTTCACCATCGCGGTCAAGGCCGACGGGCCGATCAAGACGCCGAAGGATCTCGAAGGCCGCACCATCGGCGGCCCCGCCAATGACGGCGCGCTCAAGCTCTTCCCGGCCTTCGCCAAGCTCGCCGGCATCGATGCGTCGAAGGTCGCCATCACCAATATGCAGCCCAATCTGCGCGAGCAGATGCTGCAGCGCGGGCAGGTCGACGGTGTCTTCGGCTTCGTCAACACCATCGCCTTCTCGGCCAAGCTCGTCGGCATCGACCCCGCCAAGGACTTCCGCTTCATCAATTTCGGCGATTACGGGATGGACCTCTACTCCAACGCCATGATCGCCTCGCGCAAGCTCGCGACCGAGAACCCCAATGCGCTGAAAGGCCTGCTGCGTGCCATCAATCGCGGCCTGAAGGACACGCTGAAGGACAACGACGCGGCGATCGAGGCGGTGGCGAAGCGCGAGCCGCTGATCAACCGGGCCGTCGAGAAGGAGCGCCTCGTCGCCACGCTCGCCTCCGAAATGAGCCATCCCGAAGCCGCCAAGCTCGGCATCGGCGACATCGACGACGCACGCTTCAGGAAGTCGATCGCGATCGTCGTGGAGGCCGACGGCCTGCCGCGTGTGCCGGCGCCCGACGAGGTCTTCAGCCGCGCCTTCCTGCCGCCCCTCGCCGACCGCGTCACCAAGCTGGGGTGAGCCTCATCGTCATTCCGGGGCTCGCGCAGCGAGAACCCAGAACCCACGATCGGGTGAGCCCTGAGGGTCGGAAACGGCCGCGACCTCGCCCGTGGATTCCGGGTTCGCCCCTGCGGGGCGCCCCGGAATGACAGCAAACCCAAGAGCCCCCGCGAACACCTGCCCGATTGCCGAGAACATAAGCATGGATCTGAACCTCACCGGCCGCGTCGCGGTCATCACCGGCCCGGCCAAGGGCATGGGCGCCGCCGTCACCCGGGCCTTCGCCGCCGAGGGCTGCAGGCTCGTTCTGATCGGCCGCGACATTGCGGCGATCGAAACGGTCGCCACCGAAATCCAGGCGGCCGGCGCCGAGGCCATCGTCATGCCGTGCGACATCACCAAGGGCAGTGAGTGCGACGACGCGGTGCGCGCGGCCAAGAACGCCTATGGCGGGCGCATCGACATCCTCGTCAACGTCGCCGGCGGCTCGGGGCCGATCGGCAAGACCGGCTGGGAGACCACGGAGGAGGAGTTCGACGAGATCGTCGATCTCAACATGCGCGGCTGCTTCAACACCATGCGCGCCTGCCTGCCGACGATGATCGCGCAGAAGGGCGGCAAGATCGTCAATGTCGGCGGCACCTTCGGCATGCGCGGCCGGGCCGGGCGCATGGCCTATTCGGCCTCGAAATGGGGCCTTCGCGGCATCACCAAGAGCTTCGCGCTGGAAGCCGGCCCCTACGGCATCAACGTCAACTGCGTCGCGCCCGGCATGGTCGACGGGCCGCGCTTCCGCGGCAAGGTCGTCCCCGAGATGGCGAAGCGCCTCGGCATCTCGGAGGAGGCCGCCTTCGAGAAGCATGCCGCGGACTATGCGCTGAAGCGCGTCTCGACCGATGAGGACGTGGCCCATGCCTGCCTCTTCCTCGCCTCCGACGTCTCCCGCCAGATCACCGGCGTCGACCTGCCGGTCGATGGCGGCTGGGCCATGCTGTGAGGGAAGCCGTGACCGACACGCCCTTCATCGCCGATCTCGTCCTCGCAGGCGGCACCGTCGTCACCGGCCAGACGCGTTACCGCGCCGACGTCGCGATCAAGGACGGGCTCATCGCGTTGGTCGGCGCGCCGGCCGCGATGCCCGCGGCGCGCGAGACGGTCGATGTGTCCGGCCAGTTCCTGCTGCCCGGGGCGATCGACGTGCATGTCCATTTCCGCGAGCCCGGCTACACCCATAAGGAAGACTGGCGCACGGGCAGTGCTGCCGCCGCGATGGGCGGCACCACCACCGTCTTCGAGATGCCCAACACCAACCCGCCGACGCGCTCGGTCAGGGAACTGCGCCAGAAGCAGGAGGCTGCCGCCAAGGCCCATGTCGACTACGGCATCTACGGCCTGCTAGCGGAGGACAACATCGACGAGCTCCAGGGTCTCATCGACGGCGGCGTCAACGCCTTCAAATGCTTCATGGGCAACACCTTCGGCAATCTGCCTTCGCCCTCGACGGGGGCGATGCTGGAGGGCTTCGAGATCATCGCGCCCTCTGGCCTGCGCATCTCGCTGCATGCCGAGACCGCTTCCATCATGGCCTGGCGCCAGAAGCGCCTGATGGAGGCCGGTCGCAACGACCCGCTCGCCCATATCGCGGCGCGCCCGGCCATCGTCGCCGCGGAAGCCGTCGGCCGCGCGGCGGAACTGGCGGAATGGACCGGTGCGCGCATTCACATCCTGCACATTTCCTCGGCAGCCGAGCTGCGCCCGCTGGCCGAAGCCAAGGCGCGCGGCGTCGAGATCACCGGCGAGACCTGCCCCTGCTATCTCCTGCTCGACTCCCGCGACTATGCGCGGCTCGGCTCGATCATCCGCGTCAACCCGCCGGTGCGGGATGCCTCGGACTCGGAGGCCATCTGGGCGGCGCTGCAATCGGGCGTGGTCGACATGATCGCAACCGACCACGCGCCCCATACGGTCGAGGAGAAGACCAAGGACGTGATCTGGCAGGCCGATTGCGGCTTCCCCGGCGTCGAGACGCAGATGCCGCTGATGCTGAACGAGGTCTCGAAAGGGCGCATCACGCTGGAGCACTACGTTACGGTCTCGGCCGAGAAGCCGGCCAAGGCCTTCGGCCTCTGGCCCCATAAGGGGCGCATCGAGGCCGGCGCGGAAGCCGACATCGCCGTCGTCGACATGCACCGGACCGAGACGATCCGGGCCGAGGCCCTGCACTCGCGCGGCAAGATCACCCCCTTCGAGGGCGTCTCCGTCACCGGCATCCCCGTCCACACGCTGGTGCGCGGCCGCTTCGTCCAGCGCGACCGCCAACTCGTGCCCGAGACGAGCGGCTGGGGCCGGCAGGTCACGGCGATCCAGGCCATGCCCAAGCCCACCATCCGCAACGCCGACCAGACGCTGGCCGCCTGCTTGCAAGGGCCGGCCGGCAGCGCCAAGGGAGCGGGTTCGTGAACGCCATCCTCACCGATATCCGGCCGGGCGAGACCGCCCCGGCCGCGACCTTCATCGAGTTCGAGCAAGCCTCGATCACCTATGGCCGCGGGCCCAAGGCGGTGCAGGCGCTGGCGCCGACCTCGCTGAAGATCGCGGAGGGCGATTTCGTCGCCCTCGTCGGCCCCTCGGGCTGCGGCAAATCGACCATCCTGAAGATGGTCGGCGAGTTGCTGAAGCCCTCGACCGGCCATGTCTTCGTCGCCGGCCGCGAGATCGGCGCGATGCCGATCCGCATCGGCATGGCCTATCAGAACCCGACCCTGCTGCCCTGGCTCAACATCCGCGACAACGTCATGCTGCCGCTCAAGATCGTGCCGCCTTTCCGGCAGCACTACCGGGCCAAGCGCAAGACCGAGTATCGCGACCGCGTCGAGGCGCTGCTGACGCAGGTCGGCCTCGGCGGCTTCGGCGACAAATATCCCTGGCAGCTCTCCGGCGGCATGATGCAGCGCGCCAATCTCTGCCGCGCCCTGATCCACGATCCCGACCTCCTGCTGCTGGACGAGCCCTTCGGCGCGCTCGACCAGTTCACCCGCGAGGAGCTCTGGGCGATCATGCAGGACCTCTGGCTTTCCAAGAAACTGACGGTGCTGCTGGTCACGCACGACCTCAAGGAGGCCGCCTATCTCGCCGACCGCATCTGCGTGATGAGCGCCAGGCCCGGCCGCATCCTCGACGATTCACCCGTCGCGTTGGCGCGGCCGCGCACCATCGACATGACCTTCGAACCGGATTTCGTGGCGCTGAACCAGCGCCTGCGGGCGATGATCGTCGGCGCCCGTGGCGGCACCGGCATCGTCAACCACGCGCCCGGCGCGGCGTGAGGAAGGGACCCTGATGGACCGTCTCGGCGAGATCATCCGCGAGAAGGGCGCCTCGACGGCGCTCATCATCGGCGTCTTCGTGTTCTGGGAGCTGTTCTGCCTGATGGCGGGCATCTCCGACATCCTGCTGCCGCGCCCGTCGCAGATCATCAAGGCGCTGATCCAGTACTGGCCGGCGATCTGGCCGCACACCTGGCAGACGCTCTACACGACGATCGTCGGCTTCGGCATCGGCGTCGTGATCGGGCTCCTGCTCGGCATCCTGATCGGCTCGTCCAAGCTCGCCTACGACACCGCCTATCCGCTGCTCGTCGGCTTCTCCTCGATCCCCAAGGTCGCGGTCGTGCCGATCTTCGTGCTCTGGTACGGCGCCGGCACGGTGCCGGCGATCCTGACCGCGATGATCATCTGCATCTTCCCGATCGTGGTGAACGTCGCCACCGGCATCGCCACCGTCGAGCCCGAGCTGGAAGACGTGATGAAGACGCTCAAGGCCTCGAAGACCGACATTCTCTGGAATGTCAGCCTGCCGCGCGCGATGCCCTATTTCTTCGCGGCGCTGAAGGTCGCGATTACGCTCGCCTTCGTCGGCTCGGTGGTGGCCGAGACGGTCGCCTCCAACCGCGGCATCGGCAACATGATGATGATCGCCTCGTCGAGCTTCAACGTGCCGTTGGTCTTCGCCGGGCTCTTCGTCCTGGCCGGGCTTGGCGTCACGCTCTACGTGCTGTTTTCTCTGATCGAGCGGCGCGTCACCGGCTGGGCCCACCGCAAGACCGACGTCGCCTCGGCCTGAGCCGGGGCGAGGGGCGCTTTCGCGACGGAGACCGATGATGCGCCAGATCACCGCCGGCCACGCCTTCGATGCCCGCCGCAGCCTGCAGGACACCGCGCTGACGATCGAGGGCGGCAGCATCGCCGCGATCACGGGGGGGCCGGCCGGAACCGCGAACGACGTCGTCGTGCTGCCGGCGCTGGTCAACGCCCATGACCATGCCCGCCCGATCCGCACCAGCTCGGTCGGCGGCTTCGCCCGGCCGCTCGAACTCTGGCTGCACCGGCTGGCGCTGTTTGCCCCGGTCGACCCTTATCTCGCGACGCTGGCGCCGCTGGGGCGCGCCGCGCTCGGCGGCCAGGGCGCCGTGATGATCCACCATGTCCGGCCAATGGGTCTGACCGATCTTCCGACCGAGGCCGCGGCCATGGCCCGCGCCGCGCGCGACATCGGCGTGCGCATCGCCTTCGGCGTCGGCATGCGCGACCAGAACCCGCTGGTCTACGGCGACCACGCCCCGGTGCTAGAGGATCTCGACCCCGTCGCCCGTGCCGAGATCGAGGCGCGCTATCTGGCGCCGATGCTGCCGGTCGCCGAGCAGATCGCCCGCGTCGACGCCGTCGCGGCGGCCATCGCCGGCCCAATGGTCGATGTCCAATACGCCCCCAACGGCCCGCAATGGGGCTCGGATGCGCTCTGGGAGGCGATCGCCGAGGCCTCCGCCCGTACCGGGCGCCGCGTCACCACCCATCTCTTCGAGACGAAGTATCAGCGCGACTGGGCCGACAGGACCTATCCGAGCGGGCTGGTCAAGCGCTGGAAGGAGATCGGGCTGCTCTCGCCGCGGCTGACACTGGCGCATTGCGTCTGGGCGCGGCCCGACGAGCTGGAGATGATCGCCGAGGCCGGCTGTGTCATCGCCACCAACACCTCCTCCAACCTGGCGTTGCGCTCGGGGCTGGCGCCGGTCGCCGAGATGGCGGCGCGCGGTTGCAAGGTCGCGCTCGGCGTTGACGGCCAGGCCTTCGACGAGGATGACGACGCCCTGCGCGAACTGCGCCTGCTCTGGTCGCTGCATGGCGGCTGGGGATTCGATCAGACACTCAGCCCGCGCGACGCGCTCGCGATGGCGCTGGAAACCGGGCGCATCGCGCTCGGCGCGCCCGCCGGCGGCCAGCTCGCGGAAGGGCAGGCGGCCGATCTCCTGATCCTCGACCGCGCCGCGCTCGACGAGGACGCGCTGATGCCGGTCGATCCGCTCGAGCTGATGTTCGCCCGCGCCACCCGCCGCCAGATCCGCGAGCTGATCGTCGACGGACGCAGCATCGTCGCCCATGGCCGCGTGCTGGGTGTCGATCTCGATGCGGTCCATGACGAGCTGCGCGGCATCTACCGCGCCGGCATCGCCGATCGCGCCGGCCTCGCCGCGGCGCTTCCCGCGCTGGAGAGCGCCGTGACCCGGCACTACGTCACGCGGCTGGGCTGCTGCTGACGCCAGGCCGAGCCGACGCGCTCAGGCAGCCTCGCGCCGCTCCGCCAGCCCCGTCAGGAACACCTCGATGCAGCGCCTGGCGTGGCCGACCCGCTGCTCGCTGGTCATCAGCGCATCGCCCGGGTAGCGCTTCACCATCACGCTGAACACCATGTCCATCAGCATGCGGGCCGCCGCCTCGGGCGGGAAGGGCCGCAAAGCGCCGCGTGCCTGCTGGACCGCCAGCCACTGCGCCAGCAGACGCAGCGCCGCTTGCGCCCCTTCCAGCGCGATGGCCTCGCCGATCTCCGGATAGCGGTCGGCATCGGCGACGGCGAGCCGGATGAAGGCGAGACGCTGTCGGTTCTCGGTCTCGTCGATGTCGAGCCGGAAGATCGCCGCCAGCGCCTCGGCCGTGGGCAGGGCGTCGTCGGGGCGGGGCAGGGCGAGCATCGTCCGACGGTGGTCGGCAACCATCGCCTTGAACAGGTCGGTCTTCGCCGGGAACAGACGGTAGAGCGTCTTCTTCGAAATGCCGCAGCGGGCTGCGACCGCATCCATCGTCGTGCCGCCATAGCCAACATCGAGGAACAGATCGCAGGCGATGCCGAGAATGCGCTGGCGCTCTTCTGAATCTGGGCGCTGCTTCGGCCGCCCGCGCGACCGCGCCGCGCCGTCGGTGCTCGTCCCGATGTCGTGATCAATCATTAACCGCCACTCCCGGGAAACATCTTTGGGTTTGACAGGCCAAGAAATCAAGCGTTAAGAAACCCGAGAGTTTCCAAAAAGAGACGATCCATGTCCCGTCCTCGCCCCGTCACCATCCGTCAGCTCCCAATGGCGGGGGTCGTCCTGCTGGGCGCTGCGCTCGCGGGCTGCAACAGCGAGAAGGCCGCGGCACCGCCGCCCCAGCAGCAGGCGCAGGTCAGCGTCGTCGTGCTGCGTTCGAAGCCGGTCGCCATCAGTGCCGAATTGCCCGGCCGCGTCGCGGCCAGCCTCGTCGCCGAAGTGCGCCCGCAGGTCGGCGGGCTGATCAAGTCGCGCCAGTTCCGCGAGGGCAGCGAGGTCAAGGCCGGCGATCTGCTCTATGAGATCGACCCCGCGCCCTATCAGGCGGCGCTCGACAGCGCGGAAGCCGCCCTCGCCCGGGCGGAGGCTGCGGTCCCCAACGCCCAGGCCAAGGTCGATCGCTACCGCGACCTCATCCGCCAGAATGCGATCAGCAAGCAGGAAAACGACGACGCCGTCGCAGCGCTCGCCCAGGCCCGGGCCGACGTCGCCTCCGCCCGCGCGAGCCTCGACACCGCCCGCATCAATCTCGGCTTCACCAAGGTCACGGCCCCGATCGGCGGCCGTGTCGACCGTTCGACGCTGACACCGGGCGCGCTGGTCACCGCCAACCAGACGACGGCCCTGACCACGATCCGCCAGCTCGACCCGATCAATGTCGACGTCATCCAGTCCAGCACGAACCTGCTCAAGTTCCGCAGCGCGGTGGCCGAAGGGCGGCTACGCTTCACAGGGCCGAACGTCGCGGTGAAGCTCAAGCTCGATACCGGCGCCGAATACGCCCAGACCGGCAAGCTCGAATTCGCCGAGGCCAATGTCGACGAGACCACCGGCACCTTCACGGTGCGGGCCGAGTTCCCCAATCCCGACCGCCTCCTGCTGCCCGGCATGTTCGTGCGCGCCGTCATCCAGGAGGGCATCGCCGAGAACAGCTTCCTGGTCCCGCAGCGCGCGGTCGGCCGCAACACGAAGGGCGAGGCGACGGCGAAATTCGTCGGCCCTGACGGCAAAGTCGAGGAGCGCGTGCTGGCGACGTCGCGCAATGTCGGCAACAATTGGCTGGTCGAGCAGGGCGTGAAGGACGGCGACAAGGTGATCGTCGAGGGCGCCCAGCTCGTGCGCGCCGGCCAGACCGTGACCGGCAACGAGGTCACGATCGACGAGGCCAGCGGCGAGCTCAAGGCCGCCAACCGCCAGGCTGCGCTGCCCGCGGGCCAGGCTCCCGGCCAGACCGCGAAGAACTGAGCGCCATGTCCCGTTTCTTCATCGAGCGCCCGATCTTTGCCTGGGTCGTGGCCATCGTCATCATGCTGGCGGGCCTGCTCGCCCTGCGCACCCTGCCGGTCTCGCAATACCCGCAGATCGCGCCGACCACGGTCAGCATCAGCGCGAGCTATCCCGGCGCCGACGCCCAGACGGTCGAGAACTCGGTGACCAAGGTCATCGAGCAGGGCATGACCGGCGTCGACAACCTGCAATACATGTCTGCGACCTCGACCTCCTCGGGTCAGGCGACGATCACGCTGACATTCACCAGCGGCGCCGATCCCGACGTCGCGCAGATGCAGGTGCAGAACAAGCTGCAGCTCGTCACCGCGCAATTGCCGCAGACGGTACAGAACACCGGCATCACGGTCGCCAAGGCCTCGACCGGCTTCCTCCTGGTCGCCGCCTTCGTTTCGCGCGACGGGCGGATGTCGACCAACGACCTCGCCGACTATGTCGATTCCACCCTCAACGACACGCTCAAGCGCGTGCCCGGCGTCGGCTCGACTCAGCTGTTCGGCGCTGGCTATGCGATGCGGATCTGGCTCGATCCCGACCGGTTGCAGAAATACGCGCTGATGCCGAGCGACGTTGTCGCGGCGATCCAGGCCCAGAACGTCCAGGTCTCGGCCGGCCAGCTCGGCGGCTTGCCGCAGGTCAAGGGCCAGCAGCTCAATGCCACCGTCACCGCCGTCAGCCGCCTTCAGACGGTCGGGCAGTTCGAGAACATCATCCTCAAGAGCGGCTCGTCGGGCTCGATCGTGCGGCTCAACGACGTCGCGCGCGTCGAGCTCGGCGCCAAGGACTACACCACCGCCACCCGCTACAACGGCGCGCCCGCGACCGGCCTCGCCGTCAGCCTCGCAACTGGCGCCAACGCGCTGAACACCGCCGCGGCGGTCAAGGCGACGATCGACCGCCTCAAGCCGACGCTGCCGGAGGGCATCGACGTCGTCTACCCCTTCGACACCACACCCTTCGTCCAGGTCTCGATCGAGAAGGTCGTTCACACGCTGTTCGAGGCGATCATTCTCGTCTTCATCGTGATGTATGTCTTCCTGCAGAACTTCCGCGCGACGCTGATCCCGATGATCACCGTCCCGGTCGTGCTGCTGGGCACCTTCGGCGTGCTCGCGGTCGCCGGCTACTCCGTCAACACGCTGACCATGTTCGCGATGGTGCTCGCCATCGGCCTGCTCGTCGACGACGCCATCGTCGTCGTCGAGAATGTCGAGCGCGTGATGCAGGAGGAAAAGCTCTCGCCCAAGGAGGCGACCATCAAGTCGATGGGCGAGATCACTGGCGCGCTGGTCGGCATCGCCACCGTGCTGGCGGCAGTCTTCGTGCCGATGGCCTTCTTCGGCGGCTCGGTCGGCGTCATCTACCGGCAGTTCTCGATCACGATCGTCACCGCCATGGCGCTGTCGGTGGTCACGGCGCTGATCCTGACACCGGCGCTTTGCGCCACCATGCTCAAGCCCGCCGGCGAGCATGCCGCGCGCACCGGCCCCTTCGGCTGGTTCAACCGCGGCTTCGACCGGACGCTGAACGGCTACACCGGCGGCGTCGCGGCGATGATCGCGCGGCCGCTGCGCTTCATGCTGGTCTTCCTGCTGATCGGCGGCGGCATGGCCTATCTCTTTGCGCGGCTGCCCAACTCCTTCCTGCCGGACGAGGACCAGGGCGTCCTCTTCACCATCGTCCAGCTGCCTGCCGGCGCAACGCAGGACCGCACGCTGGCCGTGCTCGATCAGGTCCGGCGGCATTATCAGGAGCAGGAGAAGGACCTCGTCGAGGGCGTGCTGACCGTCACCGGCTTCAGCTTCAGCGGCGCGGGCCAGAATGTCGGCATCGCCTTCGTGCGCCTCAAGCCCTTCGAGGAGCGCGTCGGAAAGCAGGCGACGGCGCAGGCTGTGGCCGGGCGCGCCATGGGCGTCTTCCGCGGCATCAAGGACGGCATGGTCTTCGCGCTCGCGCCGCCCTCGATCCAGGGCTTCGGCAATAGCGCGGGCTTTGAATTCTACCTGCAGGATGTCGCCGGCGCCGGCCATGCCCGGCTGATGGAGGTGCGCAACCAGCTGCTCGGCATGGCCGCGCAGAACCCGGCGCTCTCCGGCACGCGTCCGAACGGCCAGGAGGACACGCCGCAGTATTCCGTCGAGATCGACCAGGAGAAGGCGAGCGCACTGACGCTCTCGCTCGGCGACATCAACACCACGCTCTCGACCGCCTGGGGCTCGGCCTATGTCAACGACTTCATCGACCGCGGCCGCGTGAAGTCGGTCTATGTCCAGGCCGATGCGCCGTTCCGCATGCAGCCGGAGGACATCGGCCGCTGGTATGTCCGCAACAGCGGCGGCGCGATGGTGCCGTTCTCGGCCTTCGCCTCCGGCCACTGGACCTATGGCTCGCCGCGGCTCGAGCGCTACAACGGCGCGTCCGCCGTCAACATCCAGGGCGCGGCGGCGGCCGGCATCAGCTCCGGCGCTGCGATGGACCAGATCGACGCCATCGCCCAGAAGCTGCCGCCCGGCTTCAACCATGAGTGGACCGGCCTCTCCTATCAGGAGCGGCTCTCGGGCAGCCAGGCGACGGCGCTTTACGCGCTCGCCATGCTGGTCGTCTTCCTCTGTCTGGCTGCACTCTATGAGAGCTGGTCGGTGCCCTTCGCGGTGATGCTCTCGGTGCCGATCGGCATCTTCGGGGCGCTCGCTGCGGCGACCCTCTTCGGCCAGAGCAACGACGTCTATTTCAAGGTCGGCCTGCTCACCACCATCGGGCTGGCGGCCAAGAACGCGATCCTGATCGTCGAATTCGCGATCGAGCAGGAGGCGGCGGGCAAGAGCCTGATCGAGGCGACGGTCGACGCCGCCCGCCAGCGCCTGCGCCCGATCCTGATGACGTCCTTCGCCTTCATCCTCGGCGTGCTGCCGCTGGCGATCGCGACCGGCGCCGGTTCCGGCAGCCAGAACGCCATCGGCATCGGCGTCATGGGCGGCATGATTGCCGCCACCGTGCTCGGCGTGTTCTTCGTGCCGCTGCTCTATGTCATCGTCGCCGGAACGGTGCGGCGCTGGCGCAAGGCTCCGGCCGCGAAGCCTGTCGAGGCGACGATCGAGGCGCATTGAGATGAAACGGATGACCAAGACGCCTCTCGCCTGCTGGGCCGGCATCGGCCTTGTCGCGATGACGCTCGCCGGCTGTGCCGTCGGGCCGGACTATGCGACGCCCGGCCAGTTGCTGCCTGGCCAGTGGGGCAACGCTCCGAAGACGACCAAGCCGCTGGACGCGGCCCGTCTCGGCGGCTGGTGGAAGAAGCTCGGCGATCGCCGGCTGAACGAGATCGTCGAGCGCGCGGTCGCCGGCAATCTCGACGTCGCCTCCGCCAAGGCGCGCATCCGCGAGGCGCGCGCCACGCGCCGTCAGGCGATCGGAGCGCTTCTCCCGCAGATCGACGGCCAGGGCTCGGCGACGCGCTCGCGCTCCTCCGCCGCGACCTCCTCGAGCGGCACCAATATCACCTCGAACCTGTATCAGGCCGGCTTCGATGCGAGTTTCGAGCTCGATCTCTTCGGCGCGAACTACCGCAATGTCGAGGCGACGACCTATGGCGTCGATGCCGCGGACGAGGATCTGCGCGCGACCCTGCTGACGCTGATCGGCGATGTCGCGACGAACTACACCGAAGCCCGCGGCGCGCAGGCCCGCATCGCGCTCGCCCGCCGCACCGCCGCCTCCCAGCGCGAGACCGAGAAGCTGACGCGCAACCGCTTCACGGCGGGCACCGCTTCGGCGCTCGACGTCGAGCGCGCCGCCGCCCAGGCCGCGACCACCGAGGCCGCGATCCCGACGCTCGAGGCCTCCTATGCCCAGAGCCTGCACCAGCTCGGCATCCTGACCGGCGAGGCGCCGACCGCGCTCGCGGGACTCCTTGGTTCGGGCGGTCCGATCCCCGCTGCGCGCGGCACGCCGCCGGCCGGCATCCCCGCGGACGTGCTGGTCAACCGGCCGGACGTGCGCCGCGCCGAACGCCAGCTCGCCCAGGCGACGGCCAAGATCGGCCAGGCAGAGGCGGCACTCTATCCCAGCGTCAGCCTCACCGGAAAGATCAGCACCACCGCGCTGAAGACGGGCGACCTCGCCAAGAACTCCTCGATCGGCTGGTCCTTCGGCCCGACGCTCAGCGTTCCGATCTTCAATGGCGGCGAATTGCGCGCGGCTGTCGAGGTCGCCGAGGCGCAGCGCGACCAGTCCGACGCGGCGCTGCGGCTCGCGGTGCTGACCGCGCTGCAGGATGTCGAGAATTCGCTGGTCAACCTCGCCAAGGAGCGTCAGCGGGCCGGCAAGCTCTCGGCCGCCGCCACCTCCTATCGCGAGGCGGCGAGGCTCTCGCGCACGCTCTACCAGTCCGGCGCGGCGAGCTTCCTCGATGTGCTCGACGCCGAACGCTCGCTCTACAGCGCCGAGGACACGCTGCTGCAGAGCCGCGTCACCGCGACCTCCAACTTCGTCGCGCTCAACAAGGCGCTGGGCGGCGGCTGGGACCGGCCGGTCGAGGTCGAACGCAAGCGCGTCGTCGACACGAACACCGGCCCGCATCTGCGCGCCGCCTACTGAGGCTCAGGCCCTTCGCTGGCGGCGGCCAAATCGCGGATCGCCGCCGTCACCGTTTCGACGAAGCCCAGCGCCAGCGGCGAGCGGAGCCGGCCGACCGGCCAGACCACGCCGAGATCGTAAAGCACTTCGGGACGGAAGGGGCGCGTGACGATGCCGCGACCGCGGTATTCGGCCGCGGTATAGGGATCGACGATCCCCACCCCGGCACCGGAGGCGACCAGCGAGCAGGCGATCATCGACAGCGGCGTCTCGACGCGGATCGCACGCTTCACGCGCGCGGCCGAGAACAGCGCGTCGGTGCGATAACGCCATTGCGTCGAGCCGGCGAGCGAGACGAAGGGCTCGCCCGCGAAATCGGCCGGCTCCAGCACGGGCTTCTCGCACAGCCGGTGGCCCTCCGGCAGCACCGCGACCGCCGGCACCGAAGGCAGCTGCTCGGCCACGATATGCGGGAAGTCGAGCGGATACTGCGCGAAGCCGATGTCGCAGAAGCCGGTCGCGACCCAGTCCACCACCTGGGAGGAGATGCTGCCGTAGATCGCGATCTCGAGACCGGGCTTGTCTTTCATATAGGCGGCGACGAGCCGCGGCAGGAAGCCGACATTGAAGGTCGGCAGCGCCGCGATCCGGAGGCTGCCCGCGAGCCCCTCGCGCAGGTTGCGGGCCGTGTTCTCGATCTGCTCGAGACCGACGAACTGACGCTCGACCTCGCGGTATAACGAAAGCGCCTCATTGGTGGGCACGAGCCGCGTTCCGCGCCGCTCGAACAGCGTCAGGCCCAGGACATACTGCAGATCATGGATCAGGCGCGTCACGGCCGGCTGGCTGATATTCAGGGCGCGGGCGGCATTTGTGACGCCTCCGGCCACGATCACGGTCCGAAAGGCTTCGATCTGGCGCGGGTTCAGCATCGATTGTCCCGAAAAGCCCGATCATAACATTTGGGTATCGAATGAACGAATCATTCGATTTGACCCGTTACAATCTGTCGCAGAACCTTCACCCATCGCTCACAAAAACGAGGAGGGGTTCATGAAAGTCTCTTGGGTTGGACTGCTGCTGACGACGACCGCGCTCGCCGCGTCCGGTGCCGCCATGGCACAGCAGAAGACGATGTATGTCGCCGGCTATGGCGGCTCGTATGAGCAGACCATGCGCAAGGAGGTCATCCCGGTCTTCGAGAAGCAGGCCAACGTCAAGATCGAATACGTCGCCGGCAATTCGACCGACACCCTCGCCAAGCTCCAGGCCCAGAAGGGCAACCAGCAGATCGACGTCGCCATCGTCGATGACGGCCCGGCTTATCAGGCGGTCGCGCTCGGCTTCTGCGGCACGCTGACCGACGGCCCCGTCTACAAGGACGTCGCTCCGGTGATGAAGTTCAAGTCCAACAAGGGCGTCGGCCTCGGCCTGGTCGCCACGGGCCTGTTCTACAACACCAAGGTCTTCGCCGAGAACAAGTGGCCGGCGCCGACCTCCTGGAACGATCTGAAGTCGAAGACCTACGGCAAGAAGATCGTCACCCCGCCGATCAACAACACCTATGGCCTGCATGCCCTGATCGCGATGGCGCAGATCGGCGGCGGCGGCGAGAGCAACATCGAGCCGGGCTTCAAGACCTTCAAGGACGAGATCAACCCCAACATCGTCGCCTATGAGCCTTCGCCGGCGAAGATGACCGAGCTCTTCCAGAACGGCCAGGCGGTGCTCGGCGTCTGGGGCTCGGGCCGCGTCAAGGCCTTCGCCGACACCGGCTTCCCGGTCGAGTTCGTCTATCCGAAGGAGGGCAGCTTCGCGCTTGGCGTCGCGGCCTGTCCGGTCGAGGGCGCCAAGAACCCGGCCGAGGCCAACGCCTTCATCCAGTTCATGCTCTCGCCCGCGATCCAGAAGATCATGGCGGTCGGCGCCGGCTTCGGCCCGGCCAATACGACCGTGACGCTGACCAAGGACGAGCAGAAGGGCCTGCCCTATGGCGACGAGGTGAAGAAGCTCAAGGCGGTCGACTGGGACATCGTCAACGCCAAGCGCGAGGAGTGGACCAAGCGCTGGAACCGCGAGATCGAGCGGTAAGGCGCCAGCCGTCATTCTCGGGCGCCGCGACGTGGCGACCCGAGAAGCTCGTGACGAGCATCTCGTCCCAGACGTCCTGAGATGGTCGGGTCAAGCCCGACCATGACGCCCGATCTTTGAGCTGAAACCTTCGAAAGTCCCATGT
The DNA here is from genome assembly GCF_001557075.1 of Methylobacterium sp. CCH7-A2. Classification (NCBI taxonomy): domain Bacteria; kingdom Pseudomonadati; phylum Pseudomonadota; class Alphaproteobacteria; order Hyphomicrobiales; family Methylobacteriaceae; genus Methylobacterium; species Methylobacterium sp. CCH7-A2. The sequence continues at coordinate 63,845 of NZ_LSKN01000282.1, read as the reverse complement.
CCCATCTCGTCCTCGATGGCCTGACCAAGCGCTTCGGCGGCTTCACCGCCGTCGACGCCATGAACCTCTCCGTCGAGCGTGGCGAGTTCATCTCACTGCTCGGCCCGTCGGGCTGCGGCAAGACGACGACGCTGCAGATGATCGCCGGCTTCGTCGATGTCGACCAGGGCGGCATCCGGCTCGACGGCGCGGATCTGGTCTCGGTCGCTCCCAACAAGCGCGGACTCGGTATCGTCTTCCAGAGCTATGCGCTGTTTCCGCATATGACGGTGGCGGAGAACATCGCCTTCGGGCTCGAGATGCGCGACGTGCCCAAGGCCGACCGCGACCGGCGCACGCAGGAGGCGATGGAACTGGTCGGCCTCAAGGGCTTCGCCGATCGCTATCCGCGCCGCATGTCGGGCGGCCAGCAGCAGCGCGTGGCGCTGGCGCGGGCGCTGGTGATCAAGCCGGCGCTGCTCCTCCTCGACGAGCCGCTCTCCAATCTCGATGCCAAGCTGCGCGAGGAGATGCAAAGCGAGCTGCGCCAGATCCAGCGCTCGATCGGCACCACCACGATCCTGGTCACCCATGACCAGCACGAGGCGATGGCGCTCTCGGACCGCATCGTGCTGATGAACCAGGGTCGCATCGAGCAGATCGGCGCGCCGCACGAAGTCTATGACCGGCCCGCCAGCGCCTTCGTCGCGAGCTTCCTCGGCAAGACCAATGTGCTCGCCGCGACCGGCGACGGGCAGGGCGCCGTCAACGTCGGTGGCCTCGTTCTGCCGCTGCCGGGAGCCGGGAAGGGGCCCCTGCAGCTCGCCGTCCGGCCCGAGCGACTGATGCTCGCCGCGGCCGGCGAGCCCGGACTCGAGGCGCGCATCACCGGCCGGGTCTTCCAGGGCGCGCATTGGCAGTTCAGCGCCCAGAGCGCCGCCGGCGCGCTGATCCTGATGCGCGGCAATGACGGTGCGGCCGTGCCGGGCGAAGGCGAAACCGTGCGGCTTCGGTTCTCGGCCGCCGACGCCGCCATCCTGCCCGCCGGAGCGGCGGCATGAGCGGCGTCGTCACGCAGCGCAGCGCGCCCTTCCTGCTGACCGGCCCGGCGCTGCTGGTCTTTCTCGGACTGGTCATCATCCCGCTGGGCATGACCGTACTGCTCTCCTTCTACGACTGGGGGCAGTACAAGGGCATCGTCCCGGAATTCACGCTGAAGAACTGGATCGAGGTCTTCAGCGACTCCTATTTCCTCGAGATCTTCCTGCGGACCTTCCGCATCGCGGTCCTGGTGACGCTGGCGAGCATCCTCATCGGCGTGCCTGAGGCCTACATCCTCAACCGGATGTCGCCCGCCTGGCGCAGCGCCTTCCTGCTGGTGATCATCGGCCCGCTTTTGGTCTCGGTCGTGTCGCGCACGCTCGGCTGGGCCCTGCTGCTGGGCTCGACCGGCCTCGTCAACCAGGGCCTGATCGCGCTCGGTCTGATCAAGACGCCGCTCGAGTTCATGTTCACCGAGACCGGCGTCGTCATCGCGCTGATCCATGTGCTGATCCCCTTCATGATCCTCGCGGTCTGGGCCTCGCTGCAGCGGCTCGACCCCCAGATCGAGAACGCGGCGCTCTCGCTCGGCGCCGGCCGCTTGACGATCTGGCGCCGGGTCATCCTGCCGCAGATCGTGCCGGGCATCCTCTCGGGCTCGATCATCGTCTTCGCGCTGGCCGCGAGCGCCTTCGCCTCGCCGGCGATCATCGGCGGGCGCCGACTCAAGGTCGCCGCGACGCTGGCCTATGACGAGTTCCTCAACACGCTGAACTGGCCGCTCGGCGCCGCGGTGGCGACGCTGCTGCTGGTCGCGCTGGTGCTGATCACCGTCGGCTCCAACCGCCTCGTCGAGCGCCGCTACGCACAGGTGTTCGAATGAGACGAAACGGCATCCCCGCCCTGATCTTCCATGGGCTCTTCGTCGTCTTCATGCTGGCGCCGCTGCTGATTGTCTGCGTCGTCGCCTTCACGCCCGAGGGCTATCTCTCGCTGCCGACGCGCGGCCCGAGCCTGCGGTGGTTCAGGGCGATCTTCGACTATCCCGAGTTCATTCGGGCCTTCCGCGATTCGCTCTGGCTGGCGGCTTTGTCCTCGACCATCGCGATCGGGCTTGCGGTGCCGGCGGCGCTCGCCATCGCGCGCTACCGCTTCCCCGGACGCGAGGCGATCACGGCGCTGTTCATGTCGCCGCTGATGGTGCCGCATGTCGTGCTCGGCATCGCCTTCCTGCGCTTCTTCACGCAGATCGGCATCTCCGGCACCTTCGTCGGGCTGGTGCTGAGCCACATCATCGTGGTCATCCCCTTCGCGCTGCGGCTCGTGCTGGCGGCCTCCTACGGCATCGACCGGCGCATCGAGCATGCCGCGATCTCGCTCGGCGCCGGCACGGCCACGGTGTTCCGCCGCGTGACGCTGCCGCTGATCCTGCCCGGCGTCGTCTCCGGCTGGTTGCTGGCGGCGATCAACTCCTTCGACGAGGTCACGATGACCGTGTTCATCGCCTCGCCCGCCACCGTGACGCTCCCGGTGCGCATGTTCCTCTACATCCAGGACAACATCGACCCGCTGATCGCGGCGGTTTCCGCCTGCCTGATCGCCATGACCGCGATCCTGCTTTTCGCGCTCGACCGCCTGTTCGGGCTCGACCGCCTCTTCGTCGGATCCGGAAAGGGCTGACAGACGTGACTGCGCAAAACTCCGTATCGGAAGCCGACATCGTCGTCGTCGGCGGCGGCGTCGTCGGCGGCGCGATGGCGCTCGGCCTGGCGCGCGGTGGTGCGCGCGTCACCGTCCTCGACGAGGGGGACGTCGCCTTCCGCGCCTCGCGCGGCAATTTCGCGCTGGTCTGGGTCCAGTCCAAGGGGCTCGGTATGCCCGACTATGCCATGTGGTCGCGCCGTTCGGCCGAGCAATGGCACGAGCTCGCCGCGGTGCTGCACGAGGACACCGGCATCGACGTCGCCCACAGCCAGCCCGGCGGCTTCATGCTCTGCCTGTCCGAGGCCGAGCTCGAGCAGCGCCGCCAGACCATGCAGCGTCTGCACAACCAGATGTCGCTGAGCGACTTCCCCTATGAGATCCTCGACCATGACGAGACCAAGCGCCGCCTGCCCGACATCGGGAAAGATGTGGTCGGCTCGGTCTACAGCCCGCTCGACGGCCATGTGAACTCGCTCAAGCTGTTCCGGGCGCTGCGCGACGCCAGCGCGCGGCGCGGCGTCGACTATCGCCCCAACTGCACGGTCGACAGCATCACCTCGGACGCCGGCGGCTTCCGGCTGAAGGGCGCCTTCGGCGAGATCGCGGCGGGCAAGGTCGTGCTCGCGGCCGGCCTCGGCAATGCGCGGCTCGCGCCCATGGTCGGGCTCGATGCGCCGGTGAAGCCGAGCAAGGGCCAGATCATCGTCACCGAGAAGACTGACCCCTTCCTGCACAACCCGATGGTGACGATCCGCCAGACCGACGAGGGCGGCATCATGATCGGCGACAGCCAGGAGGATCGCGGCTTCGACACCGTGGTCGGCCAGCCCATCCTCTCGGTCATGGCCGAGCGCGCGGTGCGGATGTTCCCGCGGCTGGCCGGCCTCAACGTCGTCCGCTCCTGGTCGGCGCTGCGGGTGATGAGCCCGGACGGCTTCCCGATCTACGACCAGTCGCTCAGCCATCCCGGCGCCTTCGTCGTCACCTGCCATTCCGGCGTGACGCTGGCCGCCAACCATGTCCTGACGCTCGCCCCCGCCATTCTCGCGGGCGGCCTGCCCGACACGCTCGATGCCTTTTCCGCACGGAGGTTCCATGTTCCGGCCCATGCATGAGGGCAAGCCGGCCGATGCGCTCGGCTTCACCTTCGACGGGCGTGCCCTCACGGCGCGCGCCGGCGACACGGTCGCGGCCGCGCTGCTCGCCAATGGCATCCAGGCCTGCCGGCAGACGCCGGTCTCGGGCGCCGCCCGCGGGCCCTATTGCATGATGGGCGTCTGCTTCGACTGCCTCGTCGTCATCGACGGCGTCGGCAACCGCCAGGGCTGCCTCGTGCCGCTGCGCGAGGGCATGCGGATCGAAACCCAGGCCGGGCGCCGCCATCCCGACGGGGCCCGGTCATGATCGCGATCGAGACGATCGGCCAGGTCGCCGAGCATTACGACATCGCCGTGGTCGGCGCCGGCCCGGCCGGGCTCGCCGCGGCGGCGCGCGCGGCCGAACTCGGCCTTTCCGTGCTGCTGGCCGACGAGAACCCGGCGCCCGGCGGCCAGATCTACCGCGCCGTCACCACGACGCCGGTCACGCCGCGCGCCGTCCTGGGCGAGGAATACTGGAAGGGCGGGGCGCTGGTCGACCGGCTCAGGCCGACGAAGACCGCCTATGCGCCCGGCTGCACCATCTGGTCGGTCGCGCCCGACGAGGCCGGCGGCTTCGAGCTCGGGCTCTCGCTCGGAGGTCAGGCCCGGCTGATCGCCGCCGGTCAGGTCATCCTGGCGACGGGCGCGCAGGAACGGCCCTTCCCGATTCCCGGCTGGACCCTGCCGGGCGTGATGACCGCCGGCGCCGCCCAGATCGCGCTCAAGGCCTCGGGCCTTGTGCCGAGCGGACGCACCGTCATCGCCGGCTGCGGGCCCTTGCTCTATCTGCTCGCCGGCCAGCTCGCGGCTGCGGGCGCCAACATCGTCGCGGTGCTGGACACCACGCCGCGCCGCAACTGGCTCGCCGCCGTCGCCGCGCTTCCCGATTTCCTGCGCTCGCCCTATCTCGCCAAAGGGCTGAAGCTCATGGCGGCCGCCCGCGGCAAGCTGCCCTTCAAAGCCGGCGTCACCGCGCTGGCGGCCGCGGGCTCGGACAAGCTCACGGGAGTGGCGGTGACGCGTGGAGGAGCGACCGAGACGATTTCCTGCGACGCGCTGCTGCTGCATCAGGGCGTCATCCCCGGCATCAACCTCGCCAACGCTGCCGGCTGCGCCCAGCACTTCGATATCGTCCAGCATTGCTGGACGCCGACGGTGGACGAGTGGTTCGCCTCCTCGATCCCCGGCATCGCCATCGCCGGCGACGGGGCCGGGATCGGCGGTGCCGAAAGCGCGGCTCTGCGCGGCGAGATCGCGGCGCTCGACGCCGCGCGCCGGCTCGGCCGGCTCTCGGAAGCCGAGCGCAACGAAAAGGCAGCCCCCACGCAGGCCGAACTGGCCCGCAGCCTGCGCGGGCGGCGCTTCCTCGACCTGCTCTATCGCCCGGCCCCGCAATTCCTTGCGCCTCCGGCGGACGAGACCATCGTCTGCCGCTGCGAGGAGGTTACGGCCGGCCAGATCCGCGATACGGCGCGGCGCCTCGGCGTCACCGGCCCCAACCAGATGAAGGCCTTCCTGCGCTGCGGCATGGGCCCCTGCCAGGGTCGCCTCTGCGGCCCGACCGTGGTCGAGCTGATCGCGCAGGAGCGCGGCGCATCGCCGGAAGAGACCGGCTACTACCGGCTGCGCCCGCCAGTGAAGCCGGTGACGCTCGCCGAACTTGCGGCCCTGCCGCCGACGGACGCCGCCATCAAAGCGGTGGTGCGGTGAGCGAAGGGCGCCGCAGCGCCGACGTCATCGTCATCGGCGGCGGCATCCATGGCTGCTCGACGGCGCTGCACTGCGCGATGCGCGGGCTCTCGGTCATCCTGATCGAGAAGGACCATGCCGGCCGCCATGCCTCCGGCGTCAATGCCGGGGGCGTGCGCCAGCTCGCCCGCCATGTCGCGGAGATCCCGCTCTCCAACACCTCGATGGCGCTCTGGCACCGCATCGGCGACCTCGTCGACGATGATTGCGGCTTCACCTCAGACGGGCAGGTGCTGGTCGCGGAGGACGAGGAGGACCTCGGCAATTGCCGCGCCCGCGTCGAGGACCTGACCCTGCGCGGCTTCCACCATGAGGAGCTGATCGACGCGGCCGAACTGCGCCGCCTCGTGCCGGCCGTCTCCGACGCCTGCCCCGGTGGCGTCGTCTCGCGCCGCGACGGCGCGGCGATCCCGCTGCGGGCGACGCAGGCCTTCAAGCGCAAGGCGCAGAGCCTGGGCGCCTACATCCGCGAGAGCGTGCGCGTCACCCGCCTCGTCCGCGACGGTGCCAACTGGCGCGTCGAGACCGACCACGGCGCCTTTCTCGCGCCACGCATCGTCAATGCCGCGGGCGCCTGGGCCGATCGCATCGCGGCCGATCTCGGCGAGCCGGTGCCGCTCGAGGTCATCGCGCCGATGCTGATGATCACCGCCCGGATGCCGGCCTTCATCAAGCCGGTGGTGATCCTGCGCAAGCGCAAGCTCTCCTTCAAGCAGTTCGAGAACGGCACCGTGCTCATCGGCGGCGGCTATCTCGGCCGCGCGATCCGCGACGAGAACCGCACCGTGCTCGACTGGGGCAAGCTCGCCACCAATGCGAAGACGGTCTGGGACCTGTTTCCGATCATGCGCGGGGCGCCGATCCTGCGCGCCTGGGCCGGCATCGAGGCGCGCATGCCCGACGACCTGCCCGTCTTCGGAAAGAGCGCCAAACACGAGGGCGTCTATCACCAGTTCGGCTTCTCGGCCCATGGCTTCCAGCTCGGCCCCGGGGCCGGGGCCGTGATGGCCGAGATCATCGCCACCGGCTCGAGCAATGTGCCCATCGACGGGCTCGGCATCGCGCGGTTTGCGGCGCCCTCATGACATCCACCCGTCATTGCGAGCGCAGCGAAGCAATCCAGATCGTCGAGCGCTGCGGCCCTGGATTGCTTCGCTGCGCTCGCAATGACGACCCCAGGCTTTCACCCCAGGAGAGAAGACCATGACCATCAAGCGCAGCATCAAGACCCCGATCCAGAACCGCGTCGTCGAGGCCGGCAATCTCGTCTTCGTCGGCGGCTGCATCGCCGACGACATCACCCAGTCGATGGGTCCGCAGACTCAGAACATCCTGACCAAGATCGAGGGCTATCTCGGTGAGGTCGGGCTCGACCGCAAGGCGATCGTCGCCGCGACGATCTTCGTCACCGATCTCGCGGCCAAGAAGGAAATGGACCCGGTCTGGACCGGCTTCTTCGGCGACGCCCTGCCGACCCGCGCGACGGTCGGCGTCGCCGATCTCGGCGGCGCGCTGATCGAGATCGTCTGCACCGCCAGCCGCGGCTGAGGCAGCCCCTCACACCGCCACGACATAGCCATCCCGGCGCGGATCAGCCGCGCCGGTCATCACGCCGGTGACGGGGTCGACCGCCACCGCCTGCATGCCGCCGCAGCGCATCGTCCAGCCGGTGTCGAAGGCGGTGATGGCATGGCCGCGCCGGCGCAGCTCGGCCAGGGTTTCGGGCGCGATCCGGTTCTCGGCCTCGATCGCCCGCCCGTCCCAGAGCCGCGCGCGCGGCGCCTCGATCGCGTCCTGCAGCGGCAGGCCGAAATCGAGATGCTGCACCATCGCCTGGGTCTGCGTCTGCATGATGCCATAGCTGCCGGGCGTCCCCAGCGCGAGCACGGGGCGGCCGTCCCGCGTCGACAGGCTAGGCGACATGCACATCGGCAGTTCGTCGCCGGGCTTAGAGCGGTTCGGGCTGCCGGTCTGGACGTCCGACCAGTACAGGAAATTGTTGAGGCAGACGCCCGTGCCGGGGACCACGATCCCGCTGCCGAAGGGGCTGCCGAGGCTGTTGGTGATGCACACCAGATTGCCCTCCGCATCCGACGCCGAGAAGGAGGTCGTATGCGCGGGGTCCTCAGCCAGCTGCGGCGTCCATTGCTCCGTCGGCCCCTCGACCGGCACGCCGTCGGTCAGGCGCCGGCGCAGCGCGGCGAGCGCATCCTCCGCGAAGATCGCGGCCAGCCGCTCAAGCGAGGGATTGTTCGCGGCAATCCGGACGCCCGCTGCCAGCCGGATCGCCCGGAAGACGAGGTCGAGATGCTCCGGCCCGTCCTTGACGAGGCCGCCCAGATCGCAGCCCTCGAGGATCTTCAGGCTGAGCAGGAACTGGAACGCCTCGCAGGGCGGCGGCGGCACATGGACCGTCAGGCCGCGATAAGTGGCCGCGAAGGGCTCGCGCCAGCGCGGCTTGACCGCCGCGAGATCCGTCATCGTCATCAGCCCGCCGAGCGAACGCAGATGGGCCACGATGCGCTGGCCCAGCGCGCCGCGATAGAGATGATCCGGCCCCTCCGCCGCGATGGCGGTGAAGGTCGTCGCGAGATCGGGCTGGCGCAGCACCTGGCCGACGCGCACGGGGCCGCCCTCCGGCAGATAATTCGCCGCGAAACCAGAGTAGAGCTCGGCCCAGGCCTGCAGCAGCGGCGCCTGTTCGTTGAACTCGGCGACACCGAACTCCGACAGGGCGAAGCCGTCCCGGGCGAGCGCGATCGCGGGCGCGAAAACCTCAGCCAGTGTCTTGCGGCCATGGCGCGAGACGAGTTCGCACCAACCGGCGAGGTTGCCCCGCATCGCCACCGCATGGGGGCCGCGCTCGAGATCGCTGCGCTGCGTGAAGCGCTCGGCCGGGAAGCTCCTCTGAATCGGTGGCACGAAGTCGAGCACGCTGACGCGCCCCTCCGCCGCCGACCAGAGCGTCGCCGAGCCCATGCCCGACAGGCTCGACATGAAGGGCTCGACCACGGTCAGCGCCGCCGCGGTGGCGGCAATCGCATCGAACGCGTTGCCGCCCTGGATCAGCAGCCGCGCGCCCGCCTGGGCCGCGAGCGGGTGGGCCGCGGCAACCATGCCGTGGCGGGACTGGATCGTCGGGCGGCGGCCATCCATCGTCGGTCTCCTCGCAGCGGCTCTTGAGTGGCCGGCGCGCGATCAGAGCATGACGGGGGCCGGGCGCGACAGACCCCCGGGCCTGCGCTGCGCGAGCCGGGGCCGGCGCGGTGCGCATGGCGCCGCGGCCGCCCCGCCCCGCGCAGCGTCATGTGCCGCAGAAGGTGCGCAGCACGCGTTCCTCCGGCTTCGGCGGGTTCTCGTAATCCGCATAGCCGGGGTGCTCGACGAAGGGCTCGGCCAGCACCGCGAGCAACTCCTCGAAGGGGCCGAAGTCGTCCCGCTCCTGCGCGGCGGCGATGGCGGCCTCGACGCGGTGGTTGCGCGGGATATAGGCCGGGTTGAAGTGCAGCAGCCCGCCCGGCGCGGTCTCCGCGCTGCGTTCGCGCCAGCGCGCCAGCCAGCCCTCCAGCGCGGGATCGTCCGCGAGCGCGGCCCGCAGCGGCGCCTCGTCGGCGCGGCCGGCCTGGAGCCGGGCGAGGTGGCGGAAGGTCAGGGTGAAGTCCGCCTCGCGCGCGCCGAGCAGGCCGAGGAACTCGGCGCCGAGCACGGTGTCCGCCTCGCTGTCGCCGGGGAGGCCGAGCTTGCGCGCGATGCCCGCGTCGTAGCCGGCCTGGAAGCGCGGGGCGAAGCTGGCGAGCGCATCCTGCGCCTTCTGCACGGCCGCCTCGGTCTCCTCAGCGAAAAGCGGCAGCATCGCCTCGGCGAGGCGCGTCAGGTTCCAAAGCGCGATCGTCGGCTGGTTGCCATAGGCATAGCGCCCGCCGGTGTCGATAGAGCTGAAGACGGTGGCCGGGTCGTAGGCGTCGAGGAAGGCACAGGGGCCGTAGTCGATGGTTTCGCCGGCGATCGAGACGTTGTCGGTGTTCATCACGCCATGGATGAAGCCGACCAGCAGCCATCGCACCATCAGATCTGCCTGCACCGCGATCACCGCCTCGAGCAGGCCGAGATAGCGGTTCTCCGCCTCCGCCGCCTGCGGATGGTGGCGCGCGATGACATGGTCGGCGAGCGCCCGCAGGCCCTCGGTGTCCTGCCGCGCGGCGAAGAACTGGAAGGTGCCGACGCGGATGTGGCTGGCGGCGACGCGCGTCAGCACCGCGCCGGGCAAGATTTCATCGCGCATCACCGGCGCCCCGGTCAGCACGAAGGCGAGCGCCCGCGTCGTCGGAATGCCGAGCGCCGCCATCGCCTCGCTGACGATGTATTCGCGCATCACCGGCCCGACGGCGGCGCGCCCGTCCCCGCCGCGCGAATAGCGCGTGCGGCCGGCGCCCTTGAGCTGGATATCGCGGCGCCGGCCGAAGCGGTCGATCACCTCGCCGAGCAGGATCGCCCGGCCGTCGCCGAGCTGCGGCACGAAGTTCCCGAACTGGTGGCCCGCATAGGCAGTGGCGATCGGCGTCGAGCCCTCGGCCACCGCATTGCCGGCCAGCATGGCGAGGCCCTCCGGCCCCGAGAGCCAGACCGGATCGAGCCCGAGTTCTTCCGCCAGCCCCTGATTCAGCCTCACCAGTCGCGGCTGCGGCACGGGTGTCGGTGGAGTCAGCGCGAAGAAGCGCTCCGGCAGCCTGGCATAGGAATTATCGAAGGCGATGGGCATGGCGTGTCCTGTTTCGGGGCGTCGCGCCCCCTGGTCGAAAAGCCGGATCGGGAGCGAGGGTTCCCGCCATGGCGGCCGTCACACACGCCCGCATCCGAATCGGCTACGTTGCGCATATGGCCACGGATCGACTGAAACGCATGCTGGAACCTGGCTCGCTGGCGGTCGTCGCCCCGCCGGGCGCCGCGACAGGGCCGCTTCTCGAAGCGCTCGCGGCCGAAGGCTATGGCGGCCGCCGCTTCATCATCGGCCGGTCGGTGCCGGGCTTCGAGCTCGTGGTAGCGCTCGATGATCTGCCGGAGCCCGTCGATCTCGTCATCGCCCCCGTCGATAGCGCGGCCGAGACCATCGCCGCGGCGGGTCGGCGCGGCTGCGCCGGTGTGCTGGTGGTGAACGGAGACCGCAGGGACGCGCCCGTCCTGGCGGAGGGGGCGCGCAAGGCGGGCGTGCGGCTGCTGGGCCCCGATTCCATGGGCCTCGTCGCGCCGCGTCTCCACCTCAATGCGAGCTTCGCCCCCTTCGTGCCGGGCGCCGGCAGCCTCGCGCTCGTGGCTCAGTCGAACTCCATCGCCGCGGGCATCCTCGCCTGGGCGGCGCGGCGCGAGGTCGGCTTTTCCGGCGTCGTCACGCTCGGCGCCGCCGCCGATGTCGACCTCGCCGATGCGCTCGACCATTTCGGCCAGGACGGCCGCACCCGTGCGATCCTGCTCGCGCTCGACGAGGTCGAGGATGCGGCGCGCTTCCTCTCCTCGGCACGGGCCGCGGCGCGGCTGAAGCCGGTGCTGGTGCTCAAGGCCTGGCAGCCTTCCATCCGGAACGGAGGGCTGACTCATGCCGGCCTGATCGTGACCTCCGACCGGGCCCATGACGCGGCCTTCCACCGCGCCGGCCTGCTGCGCGTCAACGATCTCGACGAGCTCTTCGCCGCGGCGGAAACGCTGGGCCGCAGCCGCCAGCTCGTCGGCGGGCGGCTGGCGATCGTCAGTAATGGCGCGGGGCTGGCTGCGCTGGCGGCCGGCCGCCTGAGACAGCTGGGGGGGCGCCTCGCCCTGCGCGGCACCGACGCCGCCGAGGCCGGACAAGAGGCTATCGTCGAGGTCGCGACGGCGCAGGACTACGCCAAGACGATCACCGCCCTGCTCGCGGATGGCGGCGTCGACGCGGTTCTGGCTGTCCATGCGCCGCATCGCCTCGCCGCGGCGGAAGCCTGTGCGGAGGCGGTCGTCACTGCTGCGCAGGAGGCCGGACGCGGCAAGCTCGTCCTGGCGGCCTGGATCGGCGGTGATGAGGCGGTGGGCGCGCGCTTCGCCGCAGCCGGGCTGCCCTCCTTTGCCACCGGCGCGGAAGCGGTGGTCGGCTTCCAGCATTTGCTGCGCCATGCCCGCCTGCAGACGGAGCTGATGGCGACGCCGCCGGCCGCGGGCGAGGTGCCGCCGCCCGACCTCGCCCAGGCGCGGGCCATCGTCGCGCGGGCCCTGGCCGAGGAGCGCGACTGGCTCGATGCCGGCGAGGTCTCGGCGCTGCTGGCGATTTATGGCGTTCCGGAGTTGAAGCCCGTGCTGGCGACGGATGTCGAGGCGGCGCTGGTCGTCGCCCGACCCTTCCTGTCATCGGGACGCCCGGTCGCGCTGAAGATCGTCTCGCCCGACATCGTCCACAAATCCGATGTCGGCGGCGTCGCGCTCGATCTGGCGACCGAAGCCGCGATCCGCGAGGCGGCGCAGCGCATGCTGGCGCGGGTGGCGCAGGAGCGGCCGGGCGCGCGCATCACCGGTCTCGCCGTGCAGCCCATGGCGCAGCGCGCCAAGGCGCGCGAGCTCATCGTCGGCTTCGCCACCGATCCCTGCTTCGGCCCGGTCGTCGTCTTCGGCCGCGGCGGGACGGCCGCCGAACTGATCGACGACAGCCACGCCGCCCTGCCGCCGCTCGACCTCGGCCTCGCCGAGCGACTGATCGCCCGGACACGGGTGTCGCGCGTGCTGGCCGCCTATCGCGATGTTCCGGCGGCGAAGCTGGAGGCGGTGGCGGCTGCCATCGTCGCCGTCGGCCAGATGGCGGTCGATCTGCCCGAAATCCGCGAGCTCGACCTCAACCCGCTGCTCGCCGACGAGACCGGCGTCATCGCCGTCGATGCCCGCATCATGCTGGAGCGCAGGCCCGAGCAGCGTCGCCGCCCGGCGATCCGGCCCTATCCCGCTGCCTGGGCCAGGGCGATGGCCTTGCGCGGCGGCCGGACCTTCGATGTGCGGCCGATCCGGCCCGACGACGAGGGCGCCATCGCCGAGATGCTGAAGAAGGTTACGCCGGAGGATTTGCGCCTGCGCTTCTTCGCGCCGGTGAAGGCCTTCAGCCATGCCTTCCTCGCCCATCTGACGCAGCTCGACTACGCCCGCGCTATGGCCTTCGTGGCGCTGGACGAGGCGGGGGAGGTTGCTGGCGTGGTGCGTCTCCATGCCGACATCGCCCATGAGGAGGCCGAGTACGCGATTCTACTGCGCTCCGACATGAAGGGGCTGGGGCTCGGCTGGAGCCTGATGACGCTGATCATCGACTGGGCGCGGGCCGAGGGGCTGAAGGTCATCCGCAGCCAGGTCCTGGCCGAGAACACGCGCATGCTCGCGCTCTGCCGCCAGCTCGGTTTCGACATCGCCAACGACCCGGACGACACGGCGATCCGCGTCGTCACCCTGCCGGTCGAACCGGTCTGAATCCGCCCCTCAGCGCGGTCGCTGCCTGATTTTCGGGCGCGAAGGCAGGGAACGCTCGCGACGGATCGCGGTTCACCCGAAAGGCCCGCCGCCATATCGCGGGCCTGACCGATCCGCGATGGAGGAAGTCCCCATGGAAGACGACAAAGCCCTCGGTGAGATCAGGAAGATCGCCTATCGCCTCTGGATGGAGGATGGCCGCCCGGATGGCGAGGATCGCCGCCACTGGGATCGCGCCAAGGAAATCTGGGCCTTCGAGCATGCCGGTGAGGATCCTGCAGCGATGGAGACGGAGACACAGCCGCAGCGGTCCACGACGCCCTCGCGCCGTCGCGGCTCGCGCGGCCTTCCGGCGCCGGGCCTTGGCGGCTGACGAAGAGGATCACGTTGCCGTGATTCCGGCGCGGTTCGCCCTTCGGTTCGCGCCGACGTTTCGTTCTCCCAAATCAAGCGCCGACACGGAAAATCGGCTGTGTCGGTGCCAGATGCACGAACGATCGCCCCCTCACGCCGCGTGATCGGGGCTGCGGTCGCGGTTGGCTTGCGGCCGCAACTGAGCTTCACTCTCTTCCAATTCAAGTCTGACCGGTGTGCCAAGGGCGCTTCGCCGGTCCAGCGGCGAGGCGCGTGGGCACTCTCGCCGCCCTTCTTGATCCGAACCGGGAGGTCGACGGTGGCGAAGCTCAATGTGAACGGCAAGATCATCGACGTCGAGGCGGCCGGCGACACGCCGCTGCTCTGGGTCATCCGCGAGCAGATCGGGCTCACGGGCACGAAATATGGCTGCGGCGTGGCCCAGTGTGGTGCCTGCACGGTGCATATCGATGGCGTCGCGACACGCTCCTGCGCGCTGCCCCTCGACTCCGTCACCGTCGAGCAGAAGATCGTCACCATCGAGGGCCTCTCCCCCGACGGCACGCATCCGGTGCAGCAGGCCTGGATCAAGCACGACGTCCCGCAATGCGGCTTCTGCCAGAGCGGCATGATCATGGCGACGGCCGCGCTGCTGCAGGCCAACCCCAAGGCGACTGAGGCGGACATCGCCGCGGAGATCACCAATATCTGCCGCTGCGGCACCTATGCGCGGGTCAAGACCGCGATCCTCGACGTCGTCGCGGGTGGAACCCTCGGCCGCGGCTGACCTCGCCTCGCTTCCCTTCCCCGCGGGGTCGAGGCCGGTGCGATCATCGCCCGCCGCCTCCCTCGCGCCAACCTGATCCGGAGGACGACATGACGACCCTCTCTGCCCATCAGCCTTCCAACGGTCCGGCGCTCTCCCGCCGCAGCCTGCTCGCCGGCTCCGCCGCCGCAGCCGGCGCCTTCAGCTTCGGCTTCGCCATTCCTTTCGGCGAGGCCAACGCGCAGGGCGCGGTGCCGGAGATCAACGCCTGGGTCGTCGTCCATCCCGACGACAAGGTGGTGATCCGCATCGCCCGCTCCGAGATGGGGCAGGGCACCCTGACCGGCCTCGCCCAGCTCGTCGCCGAGGAGCTGAACTGCGACTGGGCGAAGGTCACGACCGAATACCCGACGCCCGGCCAGAACGTCGCCCGCAACCGCATCTGGGGCAATTTCTCGACCGGCGGCAGCCGCGGCATCCGCGAGAGCCACGAATATGTCCGCAAGGGCGGCGCTGCGGCCCGCACCATGCTGATCCAGGCGGCCGCCAATGAGTGGAAGGTGCCGGCGTCCGAATGCACCGCCGAGAAGAGCGTCATCACCCACAAGGCCTCCGGGCGCTCGCTGCGTTACGGGCAGGTCGCCGCCGCGGCGGCCAAGCTCGAGGCGCCCAAGGATGTGGTGCTGAAGGATCCCAAGGACTGGATCATCGCCGGCAAGCCGCTGCCGCGGCTGGACACCGTCGACAAGACCAATGGCGCCAAGATCTACGGCATGGACTTCAAGCTGCCGGGGATGCTCAACGCCGCCATCAAGGACTGCCCCGTCTTCGGCGGCAAGGTGAAGAGCTTCGACGCGGCCAAGATCAAGGACATGCCGGGCGTGAAGCATGTCCTGCCCGTCGGCGACAGCGCTGTCGCCGTCGTGGCCGATACCTGGTGGCGTGCAAAGACCGCGCTCGACGCGCTGCCGATCGTCTGGGACGAAGGCCAGCACGCCAATGTCACGAGCGAGAGCCTCGCCGCCTGGCTGAAGGAGGGGCTCGATGCGCCCCAGGCCGTCGTCGGCAACCAGAACGGCGATGTGAAGGCCGCGATCGCCGGTGCCGCGCGCACCATCGAGGCGGTCTATTCCTACCCGTTCCAGAACCACGCCTGTATGGAGACGATGAACGCGACGGCGCTCTACACGCCCGAGAAATGCGAGGTCTGGACGCCGACGCAGAACGGCGAGGCGGCGCTGGCCGCGGCCGCGGAAGCCTCCGGCCTGCCGATCGCGAAATGCGAGGCCTACAAGATCGATCTCGGCGGCGGCTTCGGCCGGCGCGGCGCTGTGCATGACTGGGTCCGCCAGGTCGTCGCCATCGCCAAGCAGATCCCCGGAACCCCGGTGAAGCTGATCTGGTCGCGCGAGGAGGACATGCTGCATGGCCGCTTCCACCCGCTGACCCAGTGCAAGATGACCGGCGCGCTCGACAAGGACGGCAATCTGACTGGCCTGCACATGCGCATCTCCGGCCAGTCCATCGTCGCCGGCATCTTCCCGCAGAACATCCAGAACGGCCGCGACCCGGTCGTCTTCCAGGGGCTCAACGCCTCGGGGCCGGAGGCCTCGATCGGCTACACCATCCCTAACCTCCTGATCGACCACGCCATGCGCAACCCGCATGTGCCGCCGGGCTTCTGGCGTGGCGTCAACCTGAACCAGAATGCGATCTATCTCGAATCCTTCATCGACGAGCTGGCGCATGCGGCGGGCAAGGACCCGCTCGAGTTCCGCCGGGGCCTGATGAAGAACCACCCCAAGCATCTCGCCGTGCTCAATGCCGCGGCCGAGAAGGCGGGCTGGGGCAAGCCGCTGCCGGCCGGCGTCTTCCGCGGCATCTGCCAGACCATGGGCTTCGGCGCCTATGTCGCGGCGGTGGCCGAGGTCTCGGTCAGCGACGACGGCAAGCTGAAGATCCACCGCATCGTCGCGGCGACCGATCCGGGCCATGTCGTCAACCCGGCGCAGGTCGAGCGCCAGATCGAGGGCTCCTTCGTCTACGGGCTTTCGGCCGCGCTCTACGGCGAGATCACCATCAAGGACGGTCGCGTCGAGCAGGAGAACTTCGACACCTATGAGGTGATGCGGCTGGAGGCGATGCCCGCGGTCGAGACCGTGCTGGTGCCGTCGGGCGGCTTCTGGGGCGGCGTTGGCGAGCCGACGATCGCGGTCGCGGCGCCCGCCGTGCTCAACGCGATCTTCGCCGCCACCGGCAAGCGCATCCGCAACCTGCCGCTCAAGAACGCCGACCTGAAGAAGGCGTGAGCAGGGCCGGCATGCGGGCGCGGCTCGGGTTGGGCGCAGCGCTGCTGGCCGTCTCACCCGCCACCGCGCTCGAACCCTTCGCGGTCGTCGGCGACGCCATTCCAGCGCCGCTCGGCGGCCTCTCCGGCGATGTCCGGCGCGGCGAGACTCTGGTGCGGGATCGCGAGCGCGGCAACTGCCTGATCTGCCACCGGGGCGCGGACCCGTCAGAGCCCTTCCAGGGCTCGATCGGCCCGCCGCTCGCCGGCGTCGGCGCTCGTCTCGAGGCCGGCCAGATCCGGCTGCGGCTGGTCGATGCCTCGCTTGTGAACCCGCAGACCGTGATGCCGCCCTATTTCCGGACGGAAAACCTGCAGGATGTCGCCTCGGCCTTCCGGGGCAAGCCGGCCCTCTCGGCCCAGGAGATCGAGGATGTCGTCAGCTATCTCGCCACGCTCCGCGCGCAGTGATGCCGGGATCGACCGGCGCAGCCTGATGGCGGGCACGGCGGCCGGGCTGCTGGCCGCCGGGCTTCCGCTCCCGGCTGTCGCCGACACGCCGCCGGAGCTCGCACAGCTCATTGCCCGCGTAACCGAAGGCGCGGTTCCGGAGCGTGCCCGCATCACCCTCGACATCCCGGCCCTCGCCGAAAACGGCAATGCGGTGGATACCCGCATCCGCGTCGATAGCCCGATGACGCAGGCCAACCATGTCCGCTGGATTCATCTCATCGCCGAGAAGAACCCGTTCCCCGACATGGCGCGCTTCCATCTCGGCCCCCGCGCGGGCCGCGCCGATGTCTCGACGACGCTGCGGATCGCGCAGTCGCAGAAGGTCGCGGCGGTGGCCGCTCTGAGCGACGGCCGCTTCCTCCTCGCGGAGGCGGATATCGTGGTGACGCTGAGCGCCTGCATCGACGGCGGTTGAGGAGGCGGGTCATGAGCTTCAATGCCCGCATCAGCCTGCCGGCCCAGGCCAAGGCCGGCGAGATCGTCGAGATCAAGGTCCTCACCCGCCATCCGATGGACCGCGGCGGCCAGTCCGACGGCAAGGGCGGCACGGTGCCGCGCAAGATCCTGAATCGTCTGACCGCAACCTATGCCGGCGAGACGATCTTCCGCCTCGACATGCATACCGGCGTCGCCGCCAACCCCTTCGTCTCCTTCACGACGCGGGCGATAGAAACCGGCGACATCGTCTTCGAGTGGCGCGAGGACGGCGGCGCGACCTACACCCGCACCGCCCGGCTGACCGTGACGTGAGCTTCGCCGGCTTGCGATTGTTCCCGGCCCTCATCCTGAGGAGCCGCGCCAGCGGCGTCTCGAAGGATGGTCCAGAGCGCGCTGGAGCATCCTTCGAGACGCAAGCTTCGCTTGCTCCTCAGGATGAGGGTTGTGGTTCGAGGACACTGGTTGCGAACCTGGTCCCGATAACCCGCGGGTCATCCCGGGCGACCGAAGGGAGACCCGGGATCCATTCCGGAACGCTGTCTCGGATGGGCTCAGGCATGGATCCCGGATCTCCGCTGCGCTGCGTCCGGGATGACCCGCTGGGTTGGGGCGCGATCGGGTTCGTGGTCGCGCTCGTCGGCCTCCTCCTTCAGGCCGCGCCCACCCGCGCCGAGATCAAATCCGGCTCCGACTTCCTCTCGCCCGAACTGCGCCGGCAGCAGGCCGACGAGACGCGCAATCCCGGCTTCTTCTGGGTCGAGCAGGGGCGCGAACTGTTCACGCGACGGCCGGCGGGCGAGGGGCAGGCGTGCATCGCCTGCCATGTCGAGCCGCAGCAGAGTCTGCGCGGGGCTGCCACGCGCTACCCGCAGGTCGATGCCGCCACCGGCCGGCTGCTGAATCTCGAAGGCCGGATCGAGCAGTGCCGGGTCGAGCGGCAGGCGCAGTCCGCCTTCGGCTACGAGACGCCGGAACTGCTCTCGCTAACCGCCTATCTGGCCTCGCTCTCGCGCGGCCTGCCGATGCAGGTCACGACCGACGGGCCGGCGAAGGATTTCTACGAGGCCGGCAGGGCCTTCTTCGAGCGCCGTCAGGGCCAGCTCAACCTCTCCTGCCAGCAATGCCATGACGGGCTCGTCGGCCAGAAGCTGCGCGGCGACACGATCAGCCATGGCGCCGGCACCGGCTATCCCGCCTACCGGCTGGAATGGAACGAGGTCGGCTCGTTGCACCGGCGCCTGCGGGCCTGCTCGCTCGGCGTGCGCGCGACGCAGTTCGACGCGGGCGGGCCGGAATATCTCGCGCTGGAGCTCTTCCTCGCCGCCCGCGCGAGAGGCCTTCCCGTCGAGACGCCAGCCATGCGGCGCTGATCGGTCTAGCCCGGGTCCCGTCATCGCCCTGTCATGGACCGGTCGTCACAAGCGGTGACGATCCTGTTTCAGCGGGTTTCCCCGGCCGATGCTGCGTTTCCTCGCTTTGCGTGCTGCCCGTGCGCTGCTGACCGTTCTGATTTGCGTGTCCGCGGTCTTCCTCGCGCTGCGGCTGGCGGGCGACCCGGCCGACATCATGCTCTCGATCGACACGCCGCCCGATGTGCGCGCCCATTACCGCGAGCTCTGGGGGCTCGAGCGGCCGCTGATCGAGCAGTATGGGCGCTATCTCGCCGCCGTCGCGCAGGGCGATTTCGGCCTCTCCTTCGGCGACGACCGCCCGGCCTTCGAGGCGGTGCGCGAGGCGCTGCCCAAGACTTTTCTGCTCGGCGGGTCGGCCCTGCTGCTGGCGCTGCTGATCGGCCTGCCGCTCGGCGTGTTGGCGGCGCTACGGCACAACAGCGCCATCGACCGGCTGGCCATGGCCTCCGCCGTCTTCGGCTATGCGATCCCGGTCTTCTTCCTCGGCATCCTGCTGATCCTGCTGTTTGCGCTGAAGCTGCGGGTGCTGCCCTCGGCGGGCTCGGAGACGGCCTGGCATCTGGTGCTGCCCATGGTCACGCTGGCGCTGCCGCTGGCGGGGCGCCTGGCGCGCTTCGCGCGAACCTCGACGCTGGAGGTCCTCGGCAAGCCCTTCATCCGCGCCGCCCGCGGCCGGGGCGTGATGCCGCTTGCCGTGATCCTGCGCCACGCCTTGCCCAATGCGGCCGTGCCTCTTCTGATGTTCCTCGGCATCGAGATCGGCGGCATCCTCGCCGGCAGCGCCGTGGTCGAGACGATCTTCGCCTGGCCCGGCATCGGCCGGCTGCTGGTCGATTCGGTCTCGACGCGCGATCTCGCCGTCGTGCAGGCGGTGATCCTGACGGTGACGGTCATCATGGTCGCCGCCAATCTGCTGGTCGACATCCTTCACATCCTGATCGATCCGCGCCTCGGCGGCTTCGCCCGCGTCACCGGAAAGCCGGCCTGATGGCGAGCCTCGACGCCGTCTCCCTCCCGGCCTCCGGGGGCCGTCTGCACCGTCCGATGTCCCCCGTCGTCGGTCTGTCGGCCGGCTTCCTCGCGGCCGTGGTGGTCGTCGCGCTGCTCGCCGACTGGCTGGCGCCGATCCACTACACCACGCAGAACCTCGCAGCCCGGCTCAAGCCTCCCTTGTTCGAGAGCGGTGGCGTCACCCATTGGCTCGGCACGGACCAGCTCGGCCGCGACATCCTGAGCCGGCTGATCTTCGCGATCCGCACCTCGATCCTGATCGCCGTGCTGGGCACGCTGATCGGTGCCGTCTTCGGCACGCTGCTCGGCTTCCTCGCGGCCCGCTGCCGCGGCCTCGTCGATCAGGCGATCATGATGGCGGTCGATGCCCAGGCGGCGATCCCGGCCCTGTTCCTGGCGCTGACCATGCTCGCCTTCTTCGGCAACAACATCCTGCTCTTCATCGTGCTGGTGAGCATCGACGGCTGGGACCGCTATACGCGCCTTGCCCGCGGTCTCGTCATCTCCGAGCAGGAGAGCGACTACATCAACGCCGTCGAGGGGCTGGGCGCCTCGACGGCACGCGTCATGCTCGGTCATCTCCTGCCGAACATCGTCGCGGCGCTGGTCGTCCAGGCGACGCTGAACTTCCCCGGTACGATCCTGCTCGAGACCTCGCTGTCCTTCCTCGGCCTCGGCGTCCAGCCGCCGGAGACATCGCTCGGCCTGATGCTGGGCGAGGGACGGCGCTACCTGCTGAATGCCTGGTGGATCGCAGTCTTTCCGGGCCTCGCCATCTTCCTGACGACGCTGTCGATGAGCCTGTTCGGCGACTGGCTGCGCGACCGGTTCGACCCCACCACCCAGCGGACCTGACCATGCCGTCTTCCGTCGCGGCGCCGCCGTCCCGCCCGCTCGCCATCGCCCATCGCGGCGGCGCCCTGCTCGCAGCCGAGAACACGGCGGCAGCATTCACACGCGCCGCCGCCATCGGGGCCGACTGGGTCGAGACCGACCTTCGCCGGAGCAGAGACGGTTCGCTCGTCTGCCTGCACGATGCGGATCTGCTGCGGCTCGCGGGGGACCCGCGCCGCGTCGCCGAGACGGATCTGGCAACGCTGCGCCTCCTGGTGCCGGGGCTGATGACATTGCCGGAGGCGATCGCCGCGTCCGCCCCGCTCGGGCTCCTGCTCGACGTGAAGACGGCCGATCCCGCGCTTGTCCCCGAGATCCTGGCGGCGCTGGAGGAGGGCGGGGCACGGCGACGCGCGGTCCTCGGGCTCCGAGACCTTGGCCAGATCGCGGCGGCGCGGGCGCTCGATCCTGCCATCGCGATCCTCGGCCTGCTGGCCGATCCGGACGGCGCCGAGGCGGCCCGCCGGGCCGGCGCCGGCTGGTTCCGGCTCTGGCAGGGCCAGGCCAGCGCCCGGCGCATCGCAGCCGCCAGAGCGGTGGGGCTGAAGGTCGCGATCATGGTCGGCCAGCCGCGCACGCGGCCGGAGCCTGGCTATCCGCCCTTCGGCGTCGGCGGCATTGATGCGGCAGGCCTTGAGCAGGTGCTGGCCCTGCGCCCCGATGCCGTGATGCTCGACGACCCGCGCGTGCTTCTGGCGGCCCGGCCTGTCACCGGCCTGTCGTCAAGCTGAGGCAAGCGGACACCAGCGCGCAGGCGGCCGCCGGCGGCCTGCGCCAGCCCCTGCGAGGACCGCCATGACCCTGATCTCCCGCCGCCGCTTCCTGGAGGCCGCCGCCGCCGCGCCGGTGCTCGCCGGCTCGCCGCTCGCCTTCGCCCAGGCCGACAGGCGACCGAACTTCACCGTCGCCGTCGCCGATCTGCCGGCGACGCTGGAACCGGCTCGCGAGCTGTCCAATGTCGGGACCCGCGTCACCTATTCCATCTTCGACACGCTGATCCGGCGCGACTTCCTCGGCGCCGCCGATGGCGGCGGCTCGCAGCTCAAGCCGCATCTGGCGACGACATGGGAGCGGGTCTCGCCGCAGGAGCTGGTGGTGACGCTGCGCCAGGGCGTCAAGTTCCACAATGGCGACGAGCTGACCTCGGAGGACGTCGCCTACACCTTCCGTGACGGCCGCCTCTGGGGCGAGAAGGCGCAGATCCCGGGCGGACGGGCCTATTTCGGCGTGCTGGCCGGCGTCGAGCCGATCGACCGCTACACGGTGCGCTTCCGCACCCGCGTGCCCGACGTTCTGCTGGAGCAGAGGCTCGCCTCCTGGTGCGCCTGGATCGTCAACAAGCGCGCCTATGAGGCGATGGGCTTCGAGGCCTATTCGCGCAAGCCGGTGGCGACCGGGCCTTATCGCGTCGTGTCGCATGCCGCCGCAGAAGCGACGGTGCTGGAGGCCTTCGACGACTACTTCATGGGCAAGCCGACGGCGCGCCGCGTCACGTTCCGGCGCGTGCCCGAACTGGCCGCGCGTGTCGCCGGGCTCGTCGCCGGAGACTATGACCTGATCACCAACATCCCGCCCGACCAGATGAGCGTCGTCGGCGCCTACAAGGACATCGAGGTCCGTTCCGTGGTGCTGGCCAATGTCCATGTGCTGGCCTTCAACGAGCAGGACAAGGTGCTGGCCGACAAGCGCATCCGTCAGGCGCTGTCGCTGGCGATCGACCGTCAGAAGCTGGTCGACACGCTGTGGCAGGGCACGGCGCAGGTGCCGGCTGGCCACAACTACCCCGAATACGGGCAGATGTTCGTCGAAGGCCGCAAGCTCGCTTACGATCCCGCCAAGGCCAGGGCGCTGCTGCAGGAGGCCGGCTACAAGGGCGAGCCGATCGTCTACCGCACCATGGCGAACTACTACACCAATGCGCTGGAGGCGGCGCAGATCCTGGTCGAGCAGTGGAAGGCGGTCGGTCTCAACGCTTCGCTGCAGGTCGTCGAGAACTCGGCGCAGATGCGCGGGCCGGGCGTCCAGATCTTCAACTGGTCGAACTCGACGCGCCTGCCCGATCCGCTCGGCGCGATCTGGGTTGCCTGGGGGCCGGCCGGAGAGGTCCAGGTGTCGAAATTCTGGACCTCGACCGCCGCCTTCAACGCCGCCGGGACCGCGCTCGAGGCGGAGACCGATCCGACCCGCCGCAAGGCGCTGTTCACGCAGATGCTCGACATCTTCGAGGACGAGGCACCGGCCACCATCCTCTACCAGCCGAGTGAGGCCTACGCGATCAAGCGCTCGATCGCCTGGCGGCCGACCACCTTCTATTTCATGGATCTGCGGCCGGACAATCTCGCCTTCGCCAAGAGCTGAGAACCGTTCCGGCCGACGGGGACGGGCGGCCGCGGGGCCGCCCGTCTACCCTCACTGCCCGCCGCCCAGAATGAAGCGGCGGCCGTCCTGCTCGACGATCTCGACCGTCTGGCTGAAGGCGCCGCGCCCGGCCGAATAGGACTGGGCATGTGCCTCCTCGCGCGCCGGCTTCGCCAGGTTGCGGCCGACCATGGTCGCCGCCGGCGCGACGCCGAGCAGGCCCAGCACCGTCGGGGCGATGTCGATGATCCCGGCCGGCTCCTGCGAAACAGTGCCGGGCTGATCCGCGTCTCCCCGGGCGACGATCAGCACCGTGTTGAGCTCGTGCGGGTTGATGCCGCCATGCATGCCGCCGCCCAGCGGCACATCGCCGGGCGTCATCGCGCCCAGGCCGGGCAGGCCGTAGGGGTCCGCCTCCAGACCGGATTTCAGGATGAACATCAGCTCGGGCTGGCGCGCATGGCCCGCCCCCATCAGGCCGAGCGAGAGCGTGCCCTCGACCTGGCCTTCGACGCCGTTGCGGTCGGCCGAGAGAACATGGCCGATGGCGGGCTGCTCCATCAGCCAGGCCGCGATGCGGGCGAGCGTCGCGCGGTCGGCGGGATCGCGCAGGCGGATCTCACCGCTGATACCGCCGGTGGCGGTGAGCGCGGCTTCGCCGATCTCCTTTGTGGCGCTGAGGCTGAAGCCGGCCGCGACAGCGGCGTCGAACAGGGGCTCGACCGAGCCGGTCGAGATCTGGCCGTGGTCGGAGGCGGCGATCACGGCGATGCGCTCGGCTTCCCGCTGCGCCTCCACCCAGTCGAGGATGGTCCCGAAGGCACGATCGGCCTCCTTCAGCCCGGCCTTCGCCTCGGGGGATCCGAGGCCGCGGTAATGGAAAGTGGTGTCGGGCTCGTTGAACCAGATCAGCGCGACATCGGGCGCCAGCACGGGCAGCACATGCTCGCTCATCAGCCGGCCGCCATAGGCGAGTTCGGAAATCCGGGGCATCTCCCGCGGCGGCAGCGGGCCGAGAAGGGCGAGCGCCTGCTCGACCGCTTCCGGCGTCTGGGTTGCGCCCGTGCCATGGACGGAAAACGTCCAGTGGCCGTTGGCGCGGGCACGGGAATTGATGAAGTGCGCCGAACCCGGCGAGCCGACATGGACGACGGCAAGGCGCTTGCCGGCCTGCGCCAGCCGGTCGCCCAGGGTCTCGACATCGACCAGCCGGCCCTCGTGATGGGCCTCCGCACGGCGCAGCATCGCGGCGTCGCTGGTGTCGAAGATCCGCTCGGGTATCGCCTCGCGATGGTGGAAGGCGTTGCCGACGATGCCGTGGACGCCGGGCGGGGCGCCTGTGGCGATCGAGGTGGTGGCGACACGGGTCACGGAGGGGAAGACGCTGCGTGCCCGGCGGAACCAGGTGCCGCGCGCGGCCAGCCGCAGCAGGTTCGGCGTCACCTCGGGGCTCAGCATGTCGGGACGAAGACCGTCGAAGACCGCGACGACGACTCGGTCGGCGGGAGGAGTATCGTGCGGGTTCATGGGCAGAGGCTTCCGGCGGGGAGAGGAGACGAGGCGGTCAGGCGGCCGCCGCGACGGCGGGCGCGGCGGGAACGAGATGGCAGGCGGCGAGCCGGCCGTCGGCGCTCGGGCGCAGGGCGGGTTGCTCCTCCCGGCAGCGGGCGACGGCGCGCGGGCAGCGCGGATGGAAGGCGCAGCCGGCCGGCCGGTCGACCGGATTCGGCGGGTCGCCCTGGAGGATGATGCGCTCGCGCGTCCCGCGCAATGCCTTCGGCACCGCCGAGACCAGCGCCTGGGTGTAGGGATGCGCCGGGGCATGGAACAGCGCCTCGGGTGGGCCCTGCTCGACGATCCGGCCAAGATACATCACCGCGACCTCGTCCGCGATCTGCCGCACGACCTTGAGATCATGGCTGATGAAGAGATAGGCCGTGCCGAAACGGGCCTGGAGATCCTGCAGCAGGTTGATGACCTGTGCCGCGACGGAGACGTCGAGCGCGGAGATCGGCTCGTCGCAGACCAGCAGGCCGGGATTCAGCACCAGGGCGCGGGCAAGGACCACCCGCTGCCGCTGCCCGCCGGAGAGTTCGTGCGGATAGCGCGCGAACAGGTCGCGGCGCAGCCCCACCGCCTCGAACAGCGCCAGCGCCTTCTCGCGACGGGCTTCGACATTCACCTCCAGCGCATGGATCGCCAGCGGCTCGACGACCTGATCGCCGACGGGCAGGCGGCGGTCGAGCGCGGCGAGCGGGTCCTGAGGCACCATCTGCATGCGCTGCCGCAGCGCCCGCCAGGCCCGGTCGCGCTGCGCACCGACGGGCCCACCCTCGAAGCGGATCGTCCCGCGCGTCGCCGGCAGCAGGCCGAGAACGAGCTTCGCGGTGGTCGACTTGCCGCAGCCCGACTCGCCGACGATGCCGAGCGTGCGCCCGCCCATGAGCGAGAAGCTGACCCCGTCCACCGCATGCAGCAGCCGGCGACGGCCGTCCGCGAGCGCCACCGGGTATTGGCGGGCCAGATCACGGACTTCCAGCAGCGCGCTCATGACAGGGCCTCGGCCAGGGCGGACATGGCGGGTGGCGTGAGCACCGCGTCGGCCAGCGCCGTTTCGGCCAGCCGCAGGCAGGCCGCCCGGCGGTCCTGCCCGGCATAAGTCAGCGCCGGCACCTCGCTGTGGCAGGCCTCCGCCGCGATCGGACAACGCGGCGCGAAGGCGCAGCCTTCCGGCATGGCCTCCGGCGAAGGCACGGTGCCGGGGATCGGTGTCAGGCGCCGGCGCGGGCCGGTCAGCGTCGGCAGCGCCGCGAGCAGCCCGCGCGCATAGGGGTGACGCGGCCGCGACAGCAATTCCGCCGTCGGCGCCGTCTCGACGATGCGGCCGGCATACATCACGGCCACCCGGTCGCAGAGATCGGCGACCACGCCGAGATCATGCGAGATCAGCACCAGCCCCATGCCCGTCTCGGCGCGAATGTCGCGGATCAGGTCGAGGATCTGGGCCTGGATGGTCGCGTCGAGCGCAGTCGTTGGCTCGTCCGCGACCAGCACTTCGGGCTGCCCGGCGAGGGCGAGCGCGATCATCACGCGCTGGTTCATGCCGCCGGAGAATTCATGGGGATACTGCCCCAGCCGGCGCTGTGCGTCGGCGATGCCGACACGGTCGAGCAGCCGCAGCGCCTCGGCCCGGGCCGCAGCCCCGCGCAGGCCGCGATGCAGCGCCAGCACCTCGCCGAGCTGCGTCCCGATCCGCTGCACCGGGTTGAGCGAACTGGTCGGGTCCTGGAAGATCAGGCCGATCCGACCGCCGCGGACGCGGGCGATCTCTCGCTCGCCGAGACGGGTGAGATCCATGCCCTGCAGCCGCACCGCGCCCCGTGTGGCGACGCCGCGGCCGAGCAGGCGCAGCGCCGCGAGCCAGGTCACGCTCTTGCCGCAGCCGGATTCGCCGACGATGCCGAGCGCCTCTCCGGGGGACAGCGTCAGGTCGATGCCGCGCACGACGTCGACCGGCCCGTCGCGACCGGGGAAGGCGACGCCGAAATCCCGCAGCTCGAGCAGCGGGTCGTGGGCGCCAGCCTGGCGAGGATCGGAAGCGGGCTGCGGAAACACCGTCATGACGCCGCAGATACAGCCCGCTCCATGACCGTCTCGTGACGGTGGCCATCCCGCATTTGCCGCGCGCCGCCGCCTGTGGTTTGCGTGGAGCGAACCGCGCGAGCGGGACCGACGGAGCCGTGCCGTGAACAGCCGCCAGATCGAGATCTTCGTCGCCGTCATGAAGGCCGGCACGATCTCGCGCGCGGCCGAATTGCTCGGCGTCACCCAGCCCGGCGTCAGCCGCACCATCGCCGATCTCGAAGCCTCCGTCGGTTTCCTGCTGTTCGACCGGGTGCGCAACCGCATCGTGCCGACGCCGGAGGGCCGTCTGCTCTATGACGAGGTCCAGGCCGCCTTTCGCGGTATGGACAAGATCCGCTCCGCCGCCGCCCGCATCCGCGACCATGGCGCCGGCCAGATCCGGGTCGCCTCGCTCTCGGCACTGGGCTCCTCGCTCGTGCCGCGAGCCGTCAGGCGCTTCCGCGACCGGCGCCCGGATACGGCGGTGACGCTGATGGTGCTGCCCTCGCGCGATGTCCGCAACGGCGTCGTCTCCGGCGAGTTCGATCTCGGTCTCGCCGCCGACGAGGTCGATGTCAGCGGCCTGGTCCACCAGCCCTTCGTGTCGCCGCGCGCGCTCTGCGCGATCCCGCTCGGCCACCCGCTCGCCGAGCACAGCCTGGTGACGCCGCATGATCTCGCCGGGCTCGATTTCGTCGCCTATGTGCCGGAAGACCGGGCGCGCCAACGGCTCGACCTCGCCATCGCAGAGGCCGGCGCTGCGCCGCCGCGCATCGTCGTCGAGACGATCTACGCCGCCACCGTCTTCGCGCTGATTTCCGAAGGGGTCGGCGTCGGCCTTGTCAGCCCCTATGCGATCGCGGGCTTCGATCAATCGCGGATCGTGCTGCGGCCTTTCGAACCCGCCGTGCACAGCAAGAGCGTGCTGCTGCTGCCGGCCGACCGGCCGAAATCGCAGCTGGTGCGGGATTTCATCGACTGTCTGATGGCCGAGCGATGATCCGGCCGTCTCGGCGGCTCGAGGCATAACAACCAGGCATCGTCTTATGCCCGCCGCCTGATTGCGGCGAAGGGGCGATGGCTTACGCATGGGTCCAGAGAGGGATTTTCCATGCACGACCTGACCCGCTGCGTTCACCACCCGGCCGTCAACGAGGAGGGCTATGCCTCGTTGGCCGTGCCGACGCACCGCGCCTCGACCATCGTCTACAAGGATGCGGCGAGCTTCGCGGCGCGCAAATATCGCGGCTTCGACGGCTACACCTACGGGCTGCACGGCACGCCGACGACGCGCACTCTGGAAGCGCAGCTCACCGCACTGCATGGCGGGGTCCGGACCGTGCTGGTGCCCTCGGGCCAGGCGGCCGTGACCATGGTCATGCTCGCCGTGCTGATGCCCGGCGATAGGGTGCTGATCCCCGACCATGTCTATCCGCCGGTGCGCAGCTTCTGCGAGGATTACCTGAAGCCGCGCGGCATCGATTACGGCGTCTACGATCCGCTGATCGGGGCCGGCATCGCCGATCTGATCGACGAGACGACGAAGCTCGTCTGGGTCGAGTCGCCGGGCTCCGGTACGATGGAGGTGCAGGACGTGCCCGCCATCGTGAAGGCCGCCAAGGCGAAGGGCTGTCTCGTCGGCTGCGACAACACCTGGGCGACGCCGCTGATCTTCAAGCCGCTGGCTCATGGCGCCGATTTCGCCTGCGAGGCGCTGACCAAATATGTCGGCGGCCATTCCGACCTGCTGCTCGGCTCGATCACCGTGTCCGACATGGCGCTGCGCCAGAAGCTCAAGGAACTCCTGCGGGGCTTCGGCGTCGGCATCTCGCCGGACGAATGCCAGCTGGCGCTGCGCGGCATCGAGACCATGGGGCTTCGCGTCGCCCATATGGGCCGGGTCTCCGAGGACTTCGCCAAGCGCCTCGCGCATTCGCCGGCGGTTGAGACCGTGTTGCACCCGGCGCTGCCCTCCTGCCCCGGTCATGAACACTGGAAGCGCGACATGGGCCGCTCCTCGGGCGTGTTCAGCCTCGTGCTTAAGCCGGTCGCCGACGACGTGCTGGAAGCCGCGCTGACGGCGCTCAAGGTCTTCGCCATCGGTGCCTCCTGGGGCGGCACGCGCAGCCTGATCGCACCGATGGCGGTGAAGGGCGACCGCAGCGTCGTGCCCTGGACGAAGGAGGGCCCGGTGCTGCGCATCAGCATCGGCCTCGAGGACGAGGACGATCTCTGGAACGACCTCGACGCGCTTCTGATCGCGCTGGAGGGCAGGGCCGGAGCGGCGGCGGCCTGACGGTCACGGACCCGCGGCCGCCAGACGAGCGAAAAGACGACATACCGGACCGATGACGCGGCGGACACGCATTCGCCGCGCGGGGAGAGCTGCGCCCGATTTCGACCGACAACGACAAGGGGAAAGACGATGAAGCACTGGATTCTCGGCCTGGCCGCGCTGGCGGCCGCCACCCTGCCGGCCTCAGCCCAGACGGGCCCGACGCTCGCCAAGATCAGGGAGCGCGGCCACATCATCTGCGGCACCAGCCCTGGCGTCGCCGGCTTCTCGATCCAGGATGCGGCGGGGCGCTGGAACGGCTTCGATATCGACATCTGCCGGGCGCTGGCGGTCGCGATCTTCAACGACCCCGACAGGGCGAAGTTCGTGCCGCTGACCTCGAAGGACCGGCTGATCGCGCTGCAGGGCGGCGAGATCGACGTTCTCCCGCGCACCACGACCTGGACCCTGTCGCGCAATCTCGGCCAGGGCGTCACCTTCACGGCGGTGAACTACTATGACGGCCAGGGCTTCATGGTGGCGAAGACGCTCGGCGTCGCCAGCGCCACCAAGCTCGACGGCGCCTCGATCTGCGTGGCGCAGGGCACGACCAGCGAACTCAACCTCGCCGACTATTTCCGCAAGCTCGGCATGAAATACGAGCCCGCCGCCTTCTCGACCTCGGAGGAGGCGCTGAAGGCCTATGAGGCCGGCCGCTGCGATGCCTACACCACGGACGTCTCTGCACTGGCCGCGGTGAAGCTCAAGCTGCAGAATCCCGACGGGCATGTGGTTCTGCCGGAGGTCATCTCCAAGGAGCCGCTCGGTCCCTGGGTCCGCACCGGCGACGAGGGCTGGTTCAATCTCGTGCGCTGGACAGTCGCGGCGCTGGTCAATGCCGAGGAACTGGGGGTCACCCAGGCCAATGTCCGCGAGATGACCAAATCGGCCAATCCCGAAATCCGGCGTTTCCTCGGTCTGGACGGCAAGTTCGGCGAGGCGATGGGCGTGACCAATGACTGGGTCGTGCGCATCATCGCGACCGTCGGCAATTACGGCGAATCCTTCGACCGCTATCTCGGCAGCCAGTCACGGCTGAAGCTCGCCCGTGGCCCCAACGCGCTCTGGACGCAAGGCGGCCTGCAATACAGCCCGCCCTTCCGGTGAGACGGTCCGGCGCTTGCGGCAGCCTCAGGCCGCCGCGAGCGCCCGCAGCGGCGTGACGATCAGGCGCCCCTGCGGATCGATGGACAGACTCGCCTCGACGCCGAAGACCGAGGCGACCATGGCTGCATCGATCACCCCCTCCGGCTTGCCGCAGCACACCAGCCGGCCCTGGCGCATGACCATGACCGCGTCGGCGAAGCGTGCGGCAATGTTGAGATCGTGCAGGATGACGAGCGTGGTCAGGGACCGCGCGCGGGTCATGCGCAGCACGATCTCCATCACCTCGAGCTGGTGGCGGATGTCGAGCGCGCTGATCGGCTCGTCGAGCAGCAGCAGCGAAGGTTCCGAGGCCAGTGCCTGAGCCAGGAAGACGAGCTGGCGCTGGCCGCCGCTGAGCTCGCCGAGATAGCGCGAGGCGAGCGGCTTGAGGGCAAGCTCGCCCAGAACCGCCTCGACCGCGGCGAGATCGTCGGGCCGCACCCGCAGGCCCAGCCGTCCGAGACGCCCGAGCAGCACGGCCTCCAGCAAGGTCAGCGCGGCGCGCGCGCCGATGTCCTGCGGCATGTAGCCGATCCGCTCCGGCCTGACCGGCGAGCCGTCGAACCTGATCACGCCGTCATGCTTCACCAGCCCGGCGACGGCCTTGACCAGCGAGGACTTGCCCGAGCCGTTGGGCCCGATGACGGCGAGCACCTCGCCGGGATGGGCCGCGACGTCCAGCGCGTCGATCGCCTGTGTCGTGCAGTAGCGGACACTCAGCCCTTCGACGGTCAGCTTCACCAGAAGGCCCTCCGGTTGCGCAGGATCAGCCAGACGAAGAAGGGCACGCCGATCAGCGAGGTGACGATACCGATCGGCACGATCGCGCCGGGCAGAACCGTCTCGCTGGCGATCGACGCCAGCGAGAGCAGCAGCGCGCCAGAGAGCGCCGAGGCCGGCAGGAAGCTGCGCTGGTCCTCGCCGACCAGCATCCGCGCGATATGCGGGGCGACCAGCCCGACGAAGCCGATCGTCCCGACGAAGGCGACGGCGACCCCGGTCAGGGCCGAGATCAGCACGAAGGAGCGCAGCCGCAGCCGCCGGACATCGACGCCCAGCCCCCGCGCCCGCTCGTCGCCGAGCTTCAACGCGGTGAGCCTCCAGACATCGATGATGAGGACGGGGATGCAGGCCGCCAGCACGATCGTGATGATCCAGAGCTTGCTCCAGCTCGCCTTCTGCAGCGAGCCGAACAGCCAGAACACGATCTGCTGCAGCGCCTCGGGCGAGGCGACGAACTGCAGGAGCGCCAGCAGCGCCTGGAACAGGAAGAGCAGCGCGATGCCCGCCAGCACCAGCATCTCGGGCGAGGAATCCCGCGCCTGGCCGATGCCGTAGACCCCCGCGCAGGCGATGGCCGCGAAGAGGAAGGCCATCAGCGGGATGCCCCAGGCCTCGGGCACCGACATGGCGACGCCGAGCACGATGACCAGCGCCGCCCCGAAGCCGGCCCCGGCCGAGACGCCGAGCGTGTAGCTCGACGCCAGCGGGTTGTTCAGGATCGTCTGCATGATCGCGCCGGACAGACCCAGCGCCGCCCCCACCACGAGCGCGACGAAGGCGATCGGCAGGCGGATCGACCAGACGATGGCGTCGACCGTCCGGTCTTGCGCCAGCCCGAACACAGACTTCGCGACGGCGCCGACCGGCAGGAAGGCCGGCCCCGTCGCGACGTCGAGCACGAGGCTGACCAGAATGGCGACGCAGCCGATGGCGAGCACCGCGACGCGGCGCGTGCCCATCGCGGCATAGGTCGCGGTCAGCGATGATGCGCCCCCGGACCCCTCGTTCAGCATGGCGCTCATAACCGCAACATCCAGGTGCCCTCGAACGGGATGGGCAGGAAGCGCTCATGAAACGCCCGTAGCGAGGCGACCGGGTCGATGTCGGCGAAGGGCTCGGGATAGATCTGCTTGGCGATGAACTGCAGCGAGATCCAGTCGGTCAGCGAGCGCACCAGCGAATGCTCGACGGTGTAGACATTTCCCGCCCTGACCGCGGGCAGCGCGTCCCAGCCGGGGCGCGCGAGATAGGGCCGCAAGCTGGCGCGGGCCGTCTCGGGATTGACATCGTAGCCGAGACGCACCGCATGGGGCCGGTTGGCCCAGGACGAGCCGGTGATGAAGATGTGGTCCGGCGCCGCGGCCAAGACCTTCTCGGGTGCGATCGGCACGAAGCCGGCCGGCTGCGCCAGCGCCGCATTGGCGATGTTGTCGGCGCCGATCGTGTCGAGCATGCGGCCCCACATCGTGTCCTTATAGGTGCTGCCGAACTCGCCGGCGCCGAGCCAACCGATCTCGATATAGACCTTGGGCCTGGGCCCCTGGGCCAAGGCAGCCCGACGGCGGATGTCGGCGATCTGCGTCTCGTAGAGCGAGGCCAGTTCCCGCGCCCGCGCCTCGGCGCCGATCGCCTGTCCGATCGCGATGGTGCTGGCGATGTGCTTTTCGAGGCTCTGCGAATTGTAGTCGGCGACGAGGATGGGGATGCCCGCCGCTTCGATCGCGGCCGTAACCGCGCTCGCTCCCGTCATCGCCCAGGGCGGCACGATCACGAGGTCGGGCCGCAGCGCGAGCACCTTCTCCGGCACAAGCACCTCGTTCTCGCCCAGCCCGACATCGGGCAGCGCGGCAAGGCGCGGGATTGCCGCGACGAAGCGCTCATAGGTCTTGGCGCGGTTGACCGCCCATTGATGCTTGCGGAAGCCGACGACGCGCTCCCAGCCGGCCGCCCCGCCGATCGCGGTGAACTCCTCCAGATAGAAGGCGATCACGACCCGCTCGGCGGGTTTGGTCAGCTCGACCTTGCGGCCGACAGCGTCGGTGATGCTGATCGCCGCCTGCGCAGGCCGGGGCAGGGTGGCGACCAGCGGGAGCGCCAACGCGGCGCGGCGGGTCAGTGGAGCGGATGGGGTGGACATGAGAAGCCTCGTCTCGGTGCTGCGGATCAGGGCTTCAACGGCAGCATCCAGGTGCCGCCATAGGAAACGGGCAGGTATTTCGCGTGATAGGCCTTGAAGGACGCCGCCGGATCGACGTCGGCTAAAGCCTCCGGATAGAGCCGCTTGCCGATGTACTGCATCGCCACGAAGTCGAAGAGCGAGCGGCTCAAGCCATGCTCGATCGCGTTGACATTGCCGGCGCGGACAGCGGTCAGATCGGCCCAGCCGGCCCGCGCCGCATAGGGAGCGAGCGAGGCGCGGGTCTGCTCCTCGCTCATCTCGTAGCCGGTCTTCACCGCCTTGGGCTTGTTCGCCCAGGACGAGCCGGCGATGAAGATCGCATCCGGGTCGGCCGCGATGATGGCCTCCGGATTCATCCGCCCCGAGGCGCCGGCCAGCCTGCCGACCGCGATGTTCTCGCTGCCCAGAAGCGTCAGGATTTTGCCCCACATCGTCGTCGCATAGCTGACGCCGACCGTGTCGGCGCCGTCGGGCCCGACCTCGACATAGGTGCGCGGCTTGCGCGCGACCTTGGCCTTCGCGACGCGGGCGAGCACATCGCGATACTGGCTCTCATAGAAGGTCGCGAGTTCTTCGGCGCGGGCGTCATTGCCCGTGACCTTGCCGAGCGCGCGGGTCGAAGCGAGGTGGCGTTCCAGGATCTGGGCGTTGTAGTCGATGACCAGAATCGGGATGCCCGCCGCCTCGATCCGCTCCCGCTCGCTGCCGAGCGCGGTGAACATCCAGTCCGCCACCAGGAAGGCGTCCGGCTTGAGCGCGATCAGCTTTTCCGCGCTGAAGCTGCCATCCTCGATCAGGCCGACATCCGGCATCGCCGCCAGATTGGGGATGACCGCCGTGTAGCGCTTGAAGATGGACGGCCGCCAGCCTTCCCAGGCCGTGCGCGACATGCCGACGACGCTCTGCCAGCCCGCGACGCCGGCCACCGCCGTGAACTCCTCGAAGTTGAAATTCACCACGAGGCGCTTGGCAGGGAGCTCCACCGCGACCTTGCGGCCGAGCGCGTCGGTGATCTCGGTCGGGGCGGCGGTCGCGGCGAAGGGGCTGACGAGAAGCGCTGCTGCGACGAGCAGGGCCCTGAAAGGGGCGATCATGGAAGTCTCCGGGAGGCGCGATGGTGACGAACGAGAGCCGGTGCGGAGCCGCGGCCGGGGGCGCGACTCCGCTGAGCGAGACGTGCCGGGCTCAGGGCTTCAGCGGCAGCATCCAGGTGCCGCTGAAGGAGATCGGCAGGTACTTCTCGTGATAGGCCTTGAAGGACGCGACCGGATCGACGTCGGCGAAAGCCTCCGGATAGAGCCGCTTGCCGATGTATTGCATCGCCACGAAGTCATAGAGCGTGCGGGCGAGACCGTGCTCGATGGCGTTGATGTCGCCCGCCTTGATCGCCTTGAGATCGGCCCAGCCGGGGCGTTGTGCATAAGGAAGCAGGCTGGCGCGGGTTTCACTCTCGGGGATGTCGTAGCCGGTGCGAACCGCCTTGGGCCGGTTCACCCAGGAGGACGACGCCATGAGGATCAGGTCAGGGTTCTCGGCGATCACGGCTTCCGCATTGAGCGGTCCCCAGGGCCCGGGAATCTTGCCGGTGGCGATGTTCTCCGCTCCCAGCGTGGTGATGATCTTGCCCCACATCGTGTTGTTGTAGGTGTTGCCGATCGTCTCGGCCCCGGCCTGGCCGAGCTCGACATAGACCTTCTTGGTCGGGGCGCCGGCCGCCTTGGCCTTTGCGACGCGGGCGAGCACGTCCTCGTACCGGCTCTGGTAGAGCGTCGCCAACTCCTCGGCCCGCGCCTCCTGGCCGGTGACGTTGCCGAGCGCCCGGGTCGAGGCGAGGTGCCGCTCGAGCAGCTGGGCGTTGTAGTCGATGACCACGATCGGGATGCCGGCACCCTCGATCTGGTCCATCTGAGGCTTGGCGGCCTTGTAGCCCCATTCGGACATGAGCAGCACGTCCGGCTTGAGCCCGATGATCTTCTCGGCGCTGAGGCTGTTGTCCTCGGTGAAGCCGACATCCGGCATGGCGGCCAGATTGGGAATCACCGCCTTGTAGCGGTTGAAGATCAGGGGCCGCCAGCCTTCCCAGGGGCCGCGCGAGATGCCGACGACCTTCTGCCAGGCCTCGACGCCGCCGACGGCGGTGAACTCCTCGAAATTGAAGTTCACCACCAGGCGCTTGGCCGGCAGATCGACCGTGACCTTGCGGCCGAGCGCGTCGGTGATCTCGGTGGGGGCGGCGAGCGCGGCCAGGGAGGAGGCCAGCAGTGCCGCGCCGGCCAGAACCGATTTGAACGAGAGATGCATGACGGGTCGCGCTCCGCCGTTCAGTGCTTGTGGCCGGTGTGGCCGGTGTCGCGGGCGCCGACGCCCTGGACGGCGAATTCGACCGCGACCGTGCCGGCCTTCTCGAACTGCAGCGTGCCCTTGACGCGCTCGCCCTCCTTCAGCGGGCGCTTCAGCTCCATGAACATGATGTGGTAGCCGCCGGGCTTCAGCTCGGCCTTCTCGCCGGGCTTGACCTCGAGGCCCTTGTCCAGCGGCCGCATCGTCATGATGCCGTCCTTCACCGCCATCTCATGGATCTCGACGCGGCCGGCGATCTCGGACGAACCGCCGATCAGGCGGTCGGGCGCGCTGCCGTTGTTCTGGACGGTGAGATAGCCGCCGGCGACCTTGGCGCCGCCGGGGGTCGCCCGCGTCCACGGATGGTCGATCTTGAGCGAGCCGAGCGTGTAGTCATGCGCGAGTGCCACCACGCTGGTTAGCGTCAGCATCGCGGCGGCGAGATAGTGGACAGGCTTGTTCATCGTGTTTCTCCGTTGGTTGCGGGCAGTTCTAAGGCCGGATCTCGACCGTTTCGGTGAGGCGGATCATCTCGAAGTCCGAGATCAGGATGGCGAGCTCGACGCTCCAGCGGCCGGGGCGCGGCAGGCTGAGACCCTCGATCCGCCAGACACCATCGGTGCCGCGAATCGCTGGGCGCTCGATCGCCTCGATGCCGGCGGCTGCGTTGGCGAAGGAGAGCGAGAGCTCCTTCGCCGGCAGCGGTCCGAATTCGCCGTTCATCAGCACGATCGCGATGGCGACGGGGCCGGCGCGACCCTGCGTCAGGGTCATGTCGGCCATCGCTTTGAGCGTGTGGATATGGATGGTCGCCGGCTGCGCGGACGCGATGGCAAGCGCCCGCGGCGGCGGGGTGAAGCGCCACAGCGCCGCCGTGCCGAAGATCGCAAGCATCAGGGCGAGTTCCACGGTGACGATGCGCGCCATGACGCGACGAGCGGAAAGCCGTCCCGCCTCGACCTGCGACGTCTGCCGCCAGCGGTTGAATGCGGCGAGCCCCATTACAAGCGCGACCAGCCCGAGCTTGGCCAGCAGCACGCGGCCATAACTCGTCTCGATCAGCCCGGCGGGCCGTTCAACCTGCACCACCGCGAGCACGAGCCCGCTGCCGAGCAGCATCGCGATGACGGCGGGGATGCGCGAGGAAAAGCGCCGCAGCGTCGCGGCTGCGTCGGGCTTGTTCAGGGCTTTGGCCAGCGGCAGCAGGGCGCCGGCCCAGAGCGCGACGCCGGCCACGTGCAGGAACACCGCCGGCCGCATCAGCGCCTGCGGGCTGGCGGCGCTGGCATGGCCGCTCGACGCCAGGGCGAGACCCGCAAGGCCGGCGCCTAAGAGGCCGGCGATGCGCCCTGCCAGCCCTGCCGACCACAGCGCCAGGAACCCGGTCGCCAGCGCGACGGCGGCGATCGCGAGCATCAACGACAAACTGGTTGCGAGGGCGGCGCGCCAGACGGCTGGCTGGAGCAGCGCGCCGAGATCCGCCCCCAGCGCATCGAGCCCCTGGGCGCCGAGCGATGTCGGCAACGCGGCCAGGCCCAGCAGCAGGGCGGCGTTGATGCCGCTCCGCGCCGCGGGCGGAAGCGGAGCGACCCAGGCCGCGAAGACGGCGCCGCCGCAGCCGATGAACAGGCCGAGATAGAGGGCGACGCGACTGGCCCAAAGCAGGATCCGCACCGAGACACCGGCCTGTGCCTCCGCGATCGGCGCCGTCGCGCTCGGCGCGCCGATCGAGAACAGGACCGAACCGCCGACGGGGTGGCCATCCGCCGAAACCACACGCCAGCTCAGGACATGCGTGCCCGCCCCGAGCGCCCCGGGCGCGGAGATGACGAGCATCTGGTCGCGGAGCTGGTAACGATCGAGCGGCCTCGCCTGCCCGTCAGGTCCGATCAGCCGCAGCGCCAGCGGCGACACCGGCTCGCTAAAGGTCAGCGTCAGTTCGGACGGGGCTGAAGGAAGCACGCTGCCATCCGCCGGGCTCGCGCCGTTCAGTGCCGCATGCGCGAACGCGCCGCTCGTCGGGGCGAGGGCAGCGGCAAGCAGTCCGATCAGGACGAGGAAGAGACGCAGGCGAGCGGCCATGACGGTTCCTGGCGGCCGGGCCCGAGGGCCCGGTCGCGGGTTTCGGTTCACTTCTTGGGGGCGAGCTTCAAGCCCGGAGCCGGGAACTTGTAGTCGTCGGAGACCTTGCCGGCGGCGGGGATCTCGATCCAGCGCTCGACGCCACCGCCCTCGCATTCCTGCACGACCGGAATGTAAAGCATCGTGTCGGGCTTGAGGTCGGTCGTCAGGTAACCGCGGAAAACGAACTCGTCATAATGCTCGTCGAGCAGCTTGCCGCCGCTCCAGACCACTTCCTTGACACCCTCGGAGGTTGGCGTGCCGTAGTAGTCATAGGATTTCGCGTACGCGCCCTTGACGGTCTCCAGCGTCCAGCCGGCCTTCGGCATCGGCTTGATCGCAATCACACCTTCCGGAATCTGTACGCGGACCTTGATGGTGGCGGCACCCTTGCAGCCATGGGGCACGCGCGCCACGGCCTTGTAGGTCGAGCCGACGGGCGCTGTCTGCGTCTCCAGCGTGACATGGGCGAAAGCGGGGCCGGCGATGAGCGCGGCGAGGGTGGCAAGAACTGTGCGGATCGACATGAGACTGTCCTTTGGGTGACGAGGCCCCGCAGGGCCGTACGATGGCAGTGGGAAAGGCGAGGCAGCGGCGGGCGGGCGCCGTTGCGGATCAGCCGCGCAGCAGCACGGGCAGGATGTGCGACAGCGCGACCGCGGCGTTGCCGCCGAGCCAGAGCCAGGCGATCTTGAGCGCCGGTTCGAGCGGAACGGCACGATCGACCGCGATCAGCACGACGGCTGCGATCAGCAGACCCGTCGCGAAACACGCACACAGGCGCGTCAGCGGATGGAGGTGCATGGAGGGTGTCCGTGCTGCTCGGCACGGCTGCAGGTCATGATCGCGGGGGATCAGCCTGCGCCGGCCTTGGTCCGGGGGCATGAAGGCCAGCGGGCATCCTGGCGGATGCGCGCGGGCGAAATCAGGCCACGGACGGCGGCGCGCGTGGTTTGGCCGGCGAACGGCCGGCGACATAGCCCTGCGGTGCGTCGAGATGGCGCGCGAAGGCCACGAGATCGACGGGGCGGTGGATGACCGGCAGGAAACTCGCGGCCGGCGCGGGCAGGCCGCCGCCCGTGAGGGCACAGCCGATCACGCAGCAGCTGGTCCGGTCATGCTGGGCTGCGCCCTGGTCGGACGCCGAGGGTGCCGGCATTTCGCCCGGCGCACAGAGCGCCAGAGCCAGCGACCGGTCGAGGCTCGTGCTCGCGGCATGGGCGCCGGAGGCCAGCCCGGTGAACAACGCCTGCAGCACGAGCAGATAGGCCGCGATGATCGCGACCCAACGGCGAGATGCTGCGCTCTGGCGGACTGCGGACAAGGACGGGTCTCCCGGCTCGCTTCCTAGCACCGGGGCGGCGTCTGTCAAAGAGGCGGGGCTGCGGCGGCTTGTCCACCGGGGCCGTTGACAACCGAGTAATGTTATACTGTAACAAAATTCGACGATCACTCCTGGGACTGCCCGCCATGACCGAGGCCCTGTTCATCGACCGCCGCCTGCCCGTGACCGTGCTTTCCGGCTTCCTCGGCGCCGGCAAGACGACCCTGCTGAACCACATTCTCAACAACCGCGAGGGCAAGCGCGTCGCGGTGATCGTCAACGACATGAGCGAGGTCAATATCGACGCCGACCTGGTGCGCGAGGGCGGGGCAGGGCTGTCGCAGACCGAAGAGAAGCTCGTCGAGATGAGCAATGGCTGCATCTGCTGCACGCTGCGCGACGATCTGCTGAGCGAGGTGCGCCGGCTCGCCGCCGAGAAGCGCTTCGACTACCTGCTGATCGAGGGCACGGGCATCGCCGAGCCCTTGCCGATCGCGGCGACCTTCTCCTTCCGCGACGAGGACGACCAGTCGCTGGACGATGTCGCGCGGCTCGACACGATGGTCACCGTCGTCGACGCGCTCAACCTGTTGGCCGATTACGACAGCCGCGACTTCCTGGCCGACCGCGGCGAGACGGCGGGCGAGGGCGATGGCCGCACGCTGGTCGATCTCCTGGTCGAGCAGATCGAGTTCGCCGACGTGGTCGTCATCAACAAGATAGGCGAGGCCACGCCCGAGCAGCGCGAGAAGGTGCGGCAGGTCGTACGCGGATTGAACGGCGATGCCCGGATCGTCGAGGCCGATTTCGGCCGCGTGCCGCTGGCCGCCGTGCTCGACACCAGGCTCTACAGCGAGGAACGCTCGCAGGAGCATCCGCTCTGGCACAAGGAACTGTTCGGCTTCAAGGATCACGTCCCGGAGACGGAGGAATACGGCATCCGCTCCTTCGTCTACCGGGCCCGCCGCCCGTTTAACCCGCGCAAGCTCTACGATCTCCTGGAGCAACGCCTGCCAGATGTGATCCGCGCCAAGGGCCATTTCTGGCTGGCGACGCGGCCGCGCTGGGTGGGGGAGTATTCGCTCGCCGGCCGCATCACCCGCACCGAGGGCATGGGCAGCTGGTGGGCGGCGGTGCCCAAGGAGCGCTGGCCGCGCTCGGAGGAATTCGTCTCGCTGATGCGCAGGCACTGGTCGCCGACCTGGGGCGACCGGCGCCAGGAACTGGTCTTCATCGGCACGCAGGCGATGGACGAGGCGGCCATCCGCGCGATGCTCGACGCCTGCCTTACCGGCAGCGCTGCAACCGGCATGACGCAGTCCCTCCTCGCGCTCGAGGATCCCTTCCCGGCCTGGGACCGGCAGGCCGCGTAAGCCATGCGCGATCTCGAAAAGACCGGGCGCTGCGCCGCGCCCGCGACCGCCTGCGACATTCTGTCTTGCGGCGCAGCATCCGGCATGCTCTTTTCGCCGCGTCGGTTCCCGAGAGGGATCAAAAGGGAATCCGGTGCGCGCCCGTCAGGGCGCAAATCCGGAGCTGCCCCCGCAACTGTCAGCGGCGAGCGACGTTCGATCATGCCACTGGGTTCGCCCGGGAAGGCCGGACGCAGCATCGACCCGCGAGCCAGGAGACCTGCCGACGTCGTGAAGCCAATCGACCGGGCGGGGTGCCCCGGAAGGAGCTCTGATGACGGTCGCTCTCCCGCGCGGGCTTGTCGCGCGTCCGGAACGCAACGGCGCCACAGCACCGACCGCTCCCCGCTCGCGGGAGCCCGGTGACGGATGCTGCAGGAATCAACCCTAGACGCCGCGCAAGCGGGTTCGAATTTCGGCCTCAAGGACGAGATTCGTGCCTATTGGTCGAAGCGCGCCGAGACCTTCGATCTCTCCTACGGCCATAAGATCCGCTCGCGCGGCGAACTCGACGCCTGGTCGCGGCTGATCGCGCGCCATGCGCCGATCGGACCGGGCGACCGCGTGCTCGAACTCGCCTCCGGCACCGGCGAGGTCACGCGGGTGCTGCTCGGCTTCGGCTGCAGCGTCGATGCCATCGATCTCTGCGAGCCGATGATCGAGCGGGCGAAGGCGAAACATCGTGGCTCCGCCGTGCGCTTTCATCTCGGCGATGCCGAGAACACGATGATGCCGGACGCCCGCTACGATCTGGTGATCTGCCGCCATCTGGTCTGGACCCTCCTCGATCCCCAGGCCGCGCTGGCCGACTGGCTGCGCGTGCTGAAGCCCGGCGGGGCCGTGGTCGTGATCGATGGCGACTGGGTCAACCGCTCGCGGCGCGCAAGGCTGCTCCAGCGCCTTTCGCAATGGCTGGATCGCCTGACCGGCGCGCCGCGCCTCTGGGACGAGCAGGCCCATCAGCGAATCATGCGCGGTGTCTTCTTCCGCGACGGGCTGAAGGCCCCCGCCCTGCAGGCGATGCTGCAGGCGGCGGGTTTCGCCGATATCCGCACCGGCCCTTTGACGGGCATCAAGCGCCGGCAATTCGCCGCCGCCTCCTGGAGCGAGCGACTGCGCCTGCTAGCCACCTATGACGACACCTTCATCCTGTCCGCCCGCAAACCTCGTTGAAGCCTGGTTCCCGGAGAGCCACCATGACGATCACCATCCTGACGCGCCGTCTGCTGCTCGCGACCGCCCTCGCTTGGCCTTTGGCCTCCCAGCCGATCTCCGCCCAGCAGGGCGAGCCGGTTCTGCGCGTCGTCGCGCCCTGGGAATACACCTCAAACGATCCGGCCGACACGGGCTTCATCCTCGCCCGCATGGGGATCGGCGAGACATTGGTCCAGGTGGAGCCGGAGGGGCAGCTCATCGGCGGAGTCGCGGAGAGCTGGCGTGTCTCCGAGGACAAGCTGAGCTGGCGCTTCAGAATCCGGGCGGGCGCCTCCTTTCACGACGGCAGCTCGGTCACGGCCGATGCCGTCGCCGACAGCCTGAAGACGTCCTTCCGGGGTGAAAGCCTCTCGGCCGTGCCGCTCGACACGATCACGGTCGAGGGCGACGAGATCGTCGTCCGCACGAAGACGCCTTTCAGCGTGCTGCCGGCTTTCCTCTGCGATTACGCCTCGATCGTGCTGGCGCCGTCCGCCTATGGGCCCGATGGCAAGGTGGTCAAGATCGTTGCCACCGGCCCCTACAAGTTGGTCTCGGTCGACGGCAAGACGACTCTGGAGCTGGAGCGCTTCGAGGGTTATGCGCGTGCCAAGCCCGCCATCGCGAAGGCGCGTTACACGGCCGTGGTCAATGGCGACACCCGCGCCAATATCGCGATCGCCGGCGATGCCGACCTCATCTATACCCTGGCGCCGGCAGCGATCCCGCGCATCGACGCGGCCGGGCAGACCAAGGTTGCGAGCCTCACCATCCCGCGCATCCGCGCCTTGTTCTTCGACAGCGGCCTGCCGCAATTCTCGGATAGGCGCGTGCGCCGGGCGATCGCGATGGGGATTGATCGCGACGGCATCGCCCGCGCGATCCTGCGCCATCCCGACTCGAGCGCGAGCCAGCTCCTGCCGCCGATCCTGTCGAACTGGCACCGATCCGATTTGCCGAAAGTCGCATTCGACCCCGCTGCTGCGCGCAAGCTGCTCGACGAGGCGGGCTGGTCCGCCGGCCCCGACGGGATCCGCTCCAAGGACGGCGTGCGACTGGCGGCGAAGCTCCTGACTCTCGCCAATCGCCCCGAGCTTCCGGTCATGGCCGCCGCGATCCAGGCGCAACTGAAGCAGATCGGCATGGATGTGGCGATCGAGGTCGGAGCGAGCGGAAGCGTTCCCGCCGCGATCAAGGACGGCACGATGCAGTTCACGCTCGTCGCCCGGACCTATGTCAACGTGCCCGAGCCGATCGCGACGGTCATCCCCGACTTCACCCGCGAACGTTCGTCCTGGGGCACGGTGCGCTGGGAGGGGCGCGACCGGATGAAGGCGCTCACCGACGCCTATATCGCGAGCTTCGACGAGGCGAAGAAGAGCGAGCTGCGCGGCCAGATCATCCGCCTGATCCACGACGAGGCTCCCGGTGTCCCGGTATCCTGGTTCGAGCACAACGTCGCCGTGTCGAAACGAGTGAGCGGCGTCGGCATCGACCCCTACGAGATGCGCTATCTGATCGAGCGCATGGCGTGGAAATGAGTCGCATCTCGTCATGGGCGGGCCGGGCGGCATGAGGACGTTCGGCACCCTCGTCGGTTCGCGCGTGCTGCAGGCGGTGCTGACGGCCTGGCTTCTGGCCAGCCTCTGCTTCGCTTTCGTCCACGCGCTGCCGGGCGACACCGCGCTCGCGATCTCGGCGGCGCGCGTCGGC
Source organism: Methylobacterium sp. CCH7-A2 (assembly GCF_001557075.1). Taxonomy (NCBI): domain Bacteria; kingdom Pseudomonadati; phylum Pseudomonadota; class Alphaproteobacteria; order Hyphomicrobiales; family Methylobacteriaceae; genus Methylobacterium; species Methylobacterium sp. CCH7-A2. The sequence goes on along the minus strand of NZ_LSKN01000282.1, from coordinate 20,562 downwards.
GAGCGCGTTACAGCCGAGACGACGGAACGCGTGCGCCGCGAGGAGGGGCTCGATCGCCCTCTCACCGTCCAGTATGTGTCCTGGCTCGGGAGGCTCGCGACGGGCGATCTCGGCCATTCGCGGGTGACGGGCAAGCCTGTCTGGCAAGAAATCGCCTATCATGGCCGCCATACGCTGGGGCTCGGCACGCTGGGCTGGCTGCTCTCCTACGCCATCGCGCTGCCGCTCGGCATCGCCTGCGGCTTCAGGCCCGGCGGCTGGCTCGACCGGGGCACCAATGCGCTGGCGGTGGCGCTCGCCTCGATGCCGAGCTTTCTCGTCGGCATCGGCCTGATCTCGCTCTTCGCTCTGACGCTGCGCTGGCTGCCGCCGGCGGGTTTCCGCACCGGCGCACATATGGTGCTGCCGGCGCTGACGCTGGCCTTGGGGCTCGCCGCCTTCTCGGTGCGGATCATCCGGAATGCGGTCGTCGAGGTCAGAAGCGCCTTCTACATGACCTTCGCGCGCATTCGCGGCCGCAGCGCGGGCTCCGCCTTCCTGCATCATGGCGTACGGAACGCGGCGATCCCCGTGGCCACCTTCGCGGCCCTGCAATTTGCCTATGTCGTCGACGGCTTCGTCGTCGTCGAGACGCTGTTCAACTATCCCGGATTGGGCGAGGTGCTGGTCAAGGCCCTGATCGCGCGCGACGTGCCGATGATCATGGGTGTGGGATTGGTGATCGGGACGATGTATGCGGCCGTGAATTTGCTCGCCGATCTCGCCTGCATCGGGCTCGATCCCCGACGCCTCAAGGTGGCCGCGGCATGACGCTCTCCCTTGCGCTACCGGCTTCCGAACGGCCGCGGCGGCGGCTTGTCTTTCCGCTGACCATCCTGGGAGTCGTCGCAGCCCTGGTGCTCGTCGGTCCCTGGCTGGTGCAGCATGATCCCACGGCCCAGGATCTTCTGAGCGCTCTGGAGGGCGCCAGCGCGAAGCATTGGCTCGGGACCGATCATCTCGGCCGCGACATCGCGGCGCGGCTGGTGCATGGCGGATCGCGGTCTCTCGGCATCGCCGTGCTGTGCGTAGCGGTTTCGACGGGGGTTGGCCTCGCGCTCGGCCTCCTCGCCGCCTATGCCGGCCGCTTCGCCGACATCGCGATCATGCGCCTTGCCGACCTGATGCTCGCCTTTCCGGGTATCCTGCTGGCGCTGCTGATCTCCGGCTTCCTCGGCGGGGGCGTCCTGCCCATGCTGATCGGCATCAAGCTCGCGCTCTGGCCGCAATTCGCGCGCATGGCGCGTGCCATCGCCATCGGCGAGCTGGCGCAGCCCCATGTCGAGGCGGCGCGCCTCGCCGGTTTCCCGGCGCTGACGATCCTGCGCCGCCACGTCCTGCCCCCGGTGCTGCGCCAGACGGTGACGCTGGCGACGCTGGGGCTCGGCGCCGCGATCATGTCGATCTCCGCGCTCGGCTTCCTCGGGCTGGGCCTGCAGCCGCCGACACCCGAATGGGGCGCGATGATCAGCGAGCTCCTGCCCTATCTGGCGGAGGCTCCCGTCCAGATGGCTGCGCCCTGCCTGGCGATCTTCCTTGCCGTGCTCGGGGCCACGCTGCTCGGCCAGGCCCTCGCCGAGCCGCCCGCTTTGCCGGAGGAGATGTGATGACCGCGCCCGCACTGGTCCTTTCGGGACTGACGATCCGGGACCGGAGCGGTACCGCTCTGGTCTCCGACATCGACCTGACGCTGGCCAGTGGCTCCGTGCTGCTCCTGATCGGCGAGACAGGGAGCGGCAAGAGCCTGATCGCGCAGGCGGTGATGGGCCTGCTGCCGGCGGGCTTCACCGCCAGCGGCCGCATCGCCATCAACGGGCATGCGCCGGTCGAGGCCAGCCAGGCCGGGCTGCTGCGGCTGCTCTGGTCACGCGAGACACTGCTGCTGCCGCAGGAACCACGCGCCGCGCTCGACCCGACGATGCGGATCACCGGGCAGTTGCGCGCTTCGCCCGACGCGCGCCCGGCGCCGGCCTTCACCACGCAGGAGGCGCTCGCCGCCGTCGACCTGCCGCCGCGCGTCGGGCGCGCCTTCCCCGACGAATTGTCCGGAGGCATGGCCCAGCGTGTCCTCGTCGCCTCCGCTCTCGTCGGGTGCGCGCCGTTGGTCGTCGCCGATGAGCCGACCAAGGGGCTCGACGCCGCCCGCATCGCGCAATCCGCCTCGCTGCTGGCCGCGCTCGGAGGCGCCGGACGCGCGCTGCTCGTGATCACCCATGACGTCGCGCTGGCCCGGGCGCTCGGCGGCAGCCTCGCCGTGTTGCGCGACGGGCGGATCGTGGAACAGGGACCGGCGGAGTCCGTCTTCGCCGCGCCGCAGCATCCCTATACGCGGGCCTGGCTCGCGGCCGATCCGGCCGGCTGGCGGCCCTGCCTGCGCTGCTGCGATCTCGATGCGCCGGTGCTCGCGGCCCATGGTCTCGGCTTCGGCTTCAGCGGGGCCGCGCCGCTCTTCTCGGGCGTCGACATCCATGTCCCCGCCGGTGGCATTCTCGGCCTGACCGGCCGCAGTGGCTGCGGCAAGACCACGCTCGGCAACATCCTGCTCGGCCTGCGGCCGCCGGCGGCGGGCCATGTGAGCTGGCAGGGCGTCGAGCCCTATCGCGATCGCGCCGGCGCGCGCCGCCTGCGCCAGCGCTACCAGAAGCTCCATCAGGACCCGGCGAGCGTCTTTCTGCCCGGACGCAGCTTCGCGCGCCAGTTCGGCGATCTCGCCGAGGTCGTGCCGGGGCTCGCGCTCGATGACGCGCTGCCGCCGCTGCTCGAGCGGCTGAGGCTCGACCGCAAGCTGCTCGGGAGGCGCCCCGGCGAGGTCTCGGGAGGCGAGGCGCAGCGCCTGGCGCTGGCGCGCATCCTGCTGCTGAAACCCGCGCTGATCGTTGCGGACGAGCCGACCTCGCGGCTCGATCCGCTGGTCCAGCGCGAGACCATGGCCCTGCTCTCCGAGATCGTCGCCAGCGAAGGGCTCGGCCTCGTCCTGATCAGCCATGACCGGGCGCTGCTCGCGGCGACGGCCGACGAGGTGCTCGATATCGGCGCGGGCGAGGGGGTGACGACGCTGCCGGGCTATGCCCGTGGGCTTCAGGGCGCCTGATCGTAGCCGAGAAAGGCGCCGAGCTTCATCATCGCCCGGTAGATCTGCCGCCCCGTCGCATCGTCCATGATCAGCGGACGGCCGTCGACGACGAGATAGATCAGGTTCTCGTCCTGCCAGTCGCTCGAGCGGCCGAACTCGAGCTCGAGCGGCGCGCTGCGATCGGTCTGGTCGATGACGACGCCGTCGAAATAGGGAGTGCTGGACAAGGCGGGCTCCTCAGCGGCGCTGCTAGCGCTTCGTCAGTTCGATCTCGGGAATGGTCGGCCCGGGTGACACACGCTCTCCGTCGAGGATCAGGGGAGAGGGTTTGCGCGTGATCCGCAGCGCGATGTAGATCGCCACCAGCGCCGACAGTCCCATCAGATAGACCAGCATCCCGCCGGCGCCCAGCACCTGCATCAGGGCTGTGGCGACGACGGGGCCGATCGCGGCACCCGTCCCCCACAGGAAGAGGAGCTGGGCCGAAAGACCCACGGCCTGCTCGCGGCCGATCCGCAGATAGGCATGCGTCACCGCCACGGTGTAGAGCGGCACGCTGCAGCCGCCGATCAGCGCGAACAGGCCGAACATCCAGAACCGCGCCTGCGATGGCTCGGCGCTCTGGATGATCAGCAGCGCGGAGGCCGTAGCGGCGACGAGGCTGACGGCGCAGAGCATGATCGGGCGGCTGGCCACCCGGTCGGCGAGCAGGCTCATCGGCCATTGCATCAGGAGGGCGCCGAGCTGGATCCCGGCCGTCAGCAGGATGGTGTCGCGCTGGTCGAGCCCCGCCAGGATGCCATAGGCGGGCGTGACGCTGGTGAGAGGACCGCTGACGAGCCCGACATAGAGGCAGCCGACCACCGCCGCCGGCGCCTGCCGCCAGAGCGCCTTGAGTCCGACCGAGACGACCTCGCTCGACTCCGGCCCGCGGGCCCGCGTCAGCGCCACCGGGATCAGCGCGATCGAGAACACCATGCTCGCCAGCAGAAACACGTCCTGAGACTGGATCGCGAGATAGCCGACGCCGAGCTGGGAGCCGATCATCGCCACACGGTTGAGCAGCTGGTAGACACCGAAAATGCGCCCGCGCCGCGCCCCGCTGGCCTGGCCGCTGATCCAGCTCTCGATGCAGATCCCATGGCCGGCTGCGGCCAGCCCCATGAACAGGCGCGGCGCAGCCCACCAGGTTTCGGACATGAGCGGAAAGCTCAGCGTCGCCGCCGCCTGCAACGCCGCAAAGACCGCGAAGGCCCGGATATGGCCGATCCGGCGCACCAGCGAGGGCATCGCGAAGCAGCCGACCAGAAATCCGACCGAATAGGCCGAGGCGACGAGGCCGATCAGCAGGGGCGGCTGACCGGCGACCGCCATGCGCAGGGGCACGACCATATTCACGATGGTGCCGGCAAGCTGCAGCAGAAGCGCGCCGGAGACGATGGCGCCGAGCGCGGCGACGGAACCCGTCGGGGGCTTCTGCGTCGTCATGGGGCAATGCCCGCGAGCGGGCGACACATCATGAAACTGACCTTGGGAGAGTGGGGTTGCGCGGCGCTCGCCGCATCATATCTCGCGCTCTCAACGATGAAGGCCACGCCTATGCAGACCGCCGATTTCCGCTTTCCCGGGGTTCTCAATTCGAAGGAGTTGCTCGTCGCCGAGGCCGTCCAGGCCCGCGCCTGGGCCGTCCTCGCCGGCCAGGGCCGCTTCCGCGACGACGACCAGGTGGCGAAGGCGAAACTCGGCGGAATCGTGGTGCGGCTCATGGCTGACGGCTCGCAATCCATCGGAGACCTCGCCAGCGCCGCGATCGACAGCTTCGAGCGGGGGACGCTCTGAGGCGTAGCGGCGGAGGCGGCGGTCGGCATGCGCGGTCTCTTCCAGGGCGACGCAGGGGGCGGTGTCAGGGCGCGATTCGCCGCCATAACAGCACGATGATCGCGGCCCGGCCATGGCGCCGGGCGCGGGTCCGACGCCGCTCGGCAACCTAGCCGGCGAGGATCTTGTCGATCGTGATGGGAAGATTGCGGATGCGCTTCCCCGTCGCGTGATGGACGGCGTTGGCGATCGCCGCCGCCGTGCCGACGACGCCGATCTCGCCCAGCCCCTTCACGCCGATCGGGCTGGTCTTTTCATCCTCCTCCTCCACGAAAATCACCTCGATATCGTGGATGTCGGCGTTCACCGGCACATGGTACTCGGCCAGCGAGTGGTTCATCACGCGGCCGAGGCGGTGATCGGTCATCCCCTCCTCGTGCAGCGCCATGCCGACGCCCCAGACCACACCGCCGAGGATCTGGCTGCGCGCCGTCTTGGGATTGAGGATACGCCCGGCCGCGACCGCGCTGACGATGCGGGTGACCCGCAGGACGCCGAGCTCCTCGTCGATCCGCACCTCGGCGAAGACGGCCGAATGCGTGTAGGACGAATGGCTCTTCGGCAGCATCATGCCGATCAGGCCGGGACCTGCCGATTCCGTCGCCTCGAGGCTCTCCTTGCCGCCGGCCGCCAGCGCCTGCGCCAGCGGGACTGCGCGGCCCGGATCGGCGATCAGGCGGATGCTGCCCTGCGTGAAGGCGACATCCCCGAGGCCGGCCTCGGCGAGGGGCGAGCCGTCGATCTTCGCGGCCAGCCGCAGCAGCTCCTTGCGCAGGCTCAGGCACGCCGCCGAGACGGCGCTTCCGGCGGACGCCGCGGTCCAGGACCCGCCCTGCACCGGCGAATCCGGCAGGGTCGAATCGCCGAGCGAGACCTCGACCGCCTCCATCGGCAGCCCGAGCGAATCCGCGGCGATCTGCGCGAGGATGGTGTAGGTGCCGGTGCCGATATCGGAAGTCGCGCAGGCGATGGCGAGGCGACCATCGGCCGTGAGCTTGGCCCGTGCCGAGGTCTTCATCATGTTCGCTTCCCAGACGCCGCTGGCCATGCCCCAGCCGATCAGCTCATGTCCCTCGCGCATCGAGCCGGGGCGCGGGTCGCGACGGCTCCAGCCGAAGCGCTCGGCGCCCTGGCGGTAGCATTCGCGCAGCTCCTTGGAGGTGAAGGGCTTGTCCTCGTTCTCGTCCCGCTCGGCATAGTTGCGCAGCCGCAGCTCGACGGGGTCGATGCCGGTCGAGACCGCGAGTTCGTCCATCGCGCTTTCCAGCGCGAAGACCCCGAGCGGTGCGCCGGGCGCCCGCATGTCGCCGGGCGAATAGATATCGAGCTTGGCCAGTTCGTAGCGGAGATCGACATGCTCGGCCGGATAGAGCAGGCCCGACCAGTTCACGACGACCTCCTGATGGTCCTCGAACCGCGACGTCGCCGCGATCGCCTGATGCTGGATCGAGCGCAGCTTTCCATCTTCGCCGGCGCCGAGCGAGACGAGGTTGATCGTCTCCGGCCGGTGGACATGGCCGAACATCTGCTGGCGCGTCAGCTCGACGCGCACCGGACGCTCCAGCGCCAGGGACGCCATCACCGCGAGGAAAAGCTGGTGCTGGGGTCGCAGTCCCGAGCCGAAGCCGCCGCCAACAAAGGGCGCCACGACCCGCACATCGTCCTTCGACAGGCCGAAGACGCTGGCGACATAGGCCTGGCTGTTCTGCACGCCCTGCGTCTTGTCGTGGACGGTGAGCTTGCCGTCCTCGCCCCGGATCACCGTCGTCGCATGCGGCTCCATCGGGTTGTGGAACTCCGCGGCGATCGCGTATTCGCCAGCGACCCGCACCGGCGCGGCACCGAAGGCGGCCGCCGCATCGCCTCTGGGCTTGGGCGGAGGGGCGATGCCCAGGCGCCTCTTCGGCGGCTCGTAGCTGTCGTGCCGGGCCCGGCCGAGATCCGTCTCGTGCTCGGTGCGCTCGTAATCGACGGCAACCAGCGAAGCGGCGTGGCGGGCGACGTCGAAGCTTTCCGCCACAACGAGTGCGATCGGCTGGCCGCTATACTGGATCTCGTCGCTGTAGAGCGGGCGGAAAGGCTTGCCCGGCGGGCCGACCATGTCCTGGTAGCTGAAGCTGAACCAGGCCGTCCGCGGGCGGTTCTCATGGGTGAACACCCGCACGACGCCGGGGACCGCTTCCGCGGCGCGGGTGTCGATCGAGCGGATCCGGCCGCGCGGGATCGCGCTTTCGACGATGTAGCCATGGGCCAGATCGGGCGTCGTGAACTCGGCGGCATAGGTGGCCTGGCCCGTCACCTTGGCAGGGCCGTCGACGCGGCTGCGGGGCGCGCCGACATGGAGATCGTTCTTCAGCATGATCGGAAGCCTTTCACGCGATGCGCTTGTCGGTCTGCGATTGCGGCGTGCCGGCGGCCGCCTGTCGCAGGCTGCGGAGGATGGCGCGGCGGGCGAGGTCGATCTTGAAGCCGTTGTGCTCATGACCTTGAGCGCCCGCGAGCAGGCTCGTCGCTGCCGCGGCGAAGGCTGCCTCGTCGGCTCGGCCACCGACCAGAAGGGCTTCGGCCTCTTCGCGTCGCCACGGCTTGTGCGCCACGCCGCCCAGCGCCAGCCGGGCCGAAGCGATCTGCCCGTCGCGGATGTCGAGCGCGGCTGCCACCGAGACCAGCGCGAAGGCGTAGGAGAGCCGGTCGCGCAGCTTGAGATAGCTGTGATGGGCGGCATAGGCCTGCGCATCGGCGGGCAGGATCACGGCTTCCACGATCTCGCCGGCCTGGAGCGTGTTGTCGCGCTCCGGTGCATCTCCCGGCAGACGGTGATAGTCGGCAAAGGAAATGCTGCGCGCGCCATTGGGCCCCTGGATGCGGACCTCCGCCCCGAGAGCCGCCAGCCCAACGCACATGTCGGAGGGATGTGTGGCGATGCAGTGCTCGCTTGCGCCCAGGATCGCATGGATCCGGTTGACGCCACCGATCGCGCCGCAGCCGGTGCCCGGCTCGCGTTTGTTGCAGGGCGTCTTGACGTCGTAGAAGTAGTAGCAGCGCGTCCGCTGGTTCAAATTGCCGCCCGTGGTCGCGGCATTGCGCAGCTGCGGCGTCGCCCCGGCGAGGATCGCGCTGGCGAGCAGCGGGTAGCGCTCCGCAATGCGGGCGTCCTCGGCGACAACCGTATTGGGCACGAGCGCCCCGATCCGCAGCCCGCCATCCTCGGTCTCCGCGATCCCGTTCAGCGCCTCGATCCGGGTGATGTCGACCAGCGCGGCCGGCGTCTCGACGCCGTATTTCATCAGATCGATGAGATTGGTGCCGCCCGCGACGATCCGGGCGTCGGGGCTGGCTGCGAGTGCGCGGACCGCGTCTTCGATGCTGCCGGCGCGGTGATAGGAATACGGGTTCATTCCGCGGCCTCCCGCACCGGCCGGCGCTGCCGGCCCGCCACGTCCTCGATCGCATCGACGATGTTGGTGTAGGCGCCGCAGCGGCAGAGATTGCCGCTCATGAACTCGCGGATTTCCTCACGGCTGGTCGCGTGCCCCTCCTCGATCAGCGCCACCGCCGAGCAGATCTGCCCCGGCGTGCAATAGCCGCACTGGAAGGCGTCATGCTCGATGAACGCCTGCTGGAGCGGGTGCAGGCGGCTATCCGCGGCCAGCCCTTCGATGGTGGTGATCGACTTGCCGTCCTGCATCACGGCGAGCTGCAGGCAGCTGTTGATGCGCCGCCCGTCGATCAGCACGGTGCAGGCGCCGCACTGGCCGTGATCGCAGCCCTTCTTCGTGCCGGTCAGCTCCAGATCGTGCCGCAGCAGATCGAGCAGGGAGGTAACGGGGGAGACCTCCAGCGAACGGCGCTCACCGTTCAGCGTGATCTCGATGGGAACGGTCTGCGTCCCGACGATGGCATGGGCGGGCAAGGGCAACTCCTGCTTCGGCGGAATGTCGGGAAGGCGCAGCCATGGCGGGCCGGCATCGCCTTGCGACGCACCCGCACTTCGTCCCGCCACAACAGGCTGTGCCCGACGGTTGTTCCACAGCGGTTTCGTGAAGACGGCCGCGGTCCGGATCGGCCACGGCGTCGTCGTTACGGAACCTCCGCAGGCCGCCCCGGTTGGGAGTGCAAACCTCCAACAAGGATCTCTCGATGCCGATCTCTTCCTTCGTGCCGGCGAAAACCGTCTGGCTTTCGCTGATGCTCGCGACCAGTGCTCTGACACCCGCCATGGCCCAGACCGCCGCGCCGCCGGCTGCGGCGATGCAGAACGCGTCCAAGCCCGACGCCGACATGGCCGAGGTGCTCTCCGTGCTGGCCGGCCTCGGCGGCAAGCCGATCGAGAGCCTGGAGCCGGGCGATGCCCGCGACCAGCCGACGCCGACCGACGCGGTGATGAAGATCATCAAGGACAAGAAGATCGAGGCCGATCCGCATGCCGGCCTCAAGGTCTCTAACAGCCGCTTCGCCGACATGGGCAATCTGCGGCTGCGCTGGTACGTGCCGGAGAACGCGACGAAGGATTCCAACCTTCCGATCATCGTCTTCTTCCGCGGCGGCGGCTGGGTGATCGCGAGCCTCGACGTTTACGACGCCACCCCCTCGGCGCTTGCTCGCAAGACGGGCGCGGCGGTCGTCTCGGTCGACTATCCGATGGCACCGGAAAACAAGTTCCCGGCTGCGCATGACGAGGCGATCGAGGCCTATAAATACGTGCTGAAGAACGCGCAGGGCTGGGGCTACGATCCCAACCGCATCGCGCTGGTCGGCGAGAGCGCCGGCGGCAACCTCGCCATCAACACGGCCATCGCCGCCCGCGACCAGAACCTGACCAAGCCGCTGGCGATCGTCTCGGTCTATCCGGTGGCGACGACCAGCCTCGATACGCCCTCCAAGAAGGAGCAGGCCAACGCCAAGCCGCTGAACACGCCGATGATGGCCTGGTTCGTGAAGCATGTCGTCAAGAGCGAGGCCGATACGCAGGACCCGCGCCTCAACCTCGTCGCGTCCAATCTGAAGGGCCTGCCGCCGACAACGGTGATCAACGCCGAGATCGATCCGCTGAAGTCGGACGGTGACCTCATCGTCGCCAAACTGAAGGAAGCGGGCGTCGAGACGACGCACCACCTCTACACCGGCGTAACACACGAGTTCTTTGGCATGGACGCGGTCGTCGCCAAGGCCCGCGAAGCGCAGGACTTCGCCGTCGCGCAGATCCGCAAGGGTTTCGAAGCCCGCAAGTGACGAAACGGCGCGCGGCTCCGCCGCGCGCCCTTATCCCGACCGCCGCGGGCTCGCGCCGCGGCGGTCATCATTTCGTTGTCGATGGAGCCCTCATGGATCGCCGAACCGCCTTGCTCGGTCTCACCGGAGCCCTCGTTGCCGGGGCCCCATCTTCGGCCTTGGCCCAGGCGCCCGTGGCCATCGACCGGGTCGAAGGGGCAGGCCGCGGTCGCAGGCCCGCCATCCTGCTTCTCCATGGCGCCGATGGCATCACGCGGCGCGCGCAATACCAGTTCGCTGCCCAGGCGCTGGCGGGACAGGGCTACACCGTGCTGTTCCCGCATTACTTCGAGGTCACCGGCGAGCAGCGCGCCTCTTACAGCGAGATCGGCCGCAAATACGCGGTCTGGCGCAGTGGCCTTACCTCGGTGATCGAGAGCGTCCGCAAGGACCCGACCATCGATCCCTCGCGCCTCGCCATCGTCGGGATCTCGCTGGGTGGCGCGCTCGCCTTGTCGCTCGCCGCGCGCGACAGGCGCATCGGCGCCGTCGTCAGCTATTTCGGCTTCCTGCCTGAGGATCTCGACGAGGGCCGGCCGCGCGCGCCGACGCTGATCCTGCACGGCTCCGCCGACCGCATCGTCCCTGTCCGCAATGCGGAGCGCATCGAGGCGCTGCTGCGTGGGCGCGGCGTGCCGGTCGAGACGCAGATCTATCCGGGCGAGGGCCATGGCTTCAGCCAGACCGCCCAGCTCGACGCGGCAACCCGCAGCGTCGCCTTCCTGCGGCGATATCTCGGCGCCTGAGCGGCGCCGAGCTTCGACCGAAAGCTCAGCCGCCGACAGTCAGCATGATCTTGCCGAGATGGGCGCTCGATTCCATCAGCTCGTGGCTCTGTCGTGCCTGTTCGAGCGGGAAGGTCGCGTGGATGATCGGCTTTACCGCGCCGGCCTCCAGCAGCGGCCAGATCTTCTCGCGCAGCTTCGCGGCGATCTCAGCCTTGAGCGCGACCGAGCGCGGCCGCAGGGTCGAGCCGGTGAGCGTGAGCCGGCGGATCATCATCGCCGTCAGGTCGAGCTCGGCCTTGGGGCCCTGCAGGAAGGCGATCTGCACGAGACGCCCCTCCACCGCCAGCGCCGCGATGTTGCGCTGGATATAGGGCCCGCCGACCATGTCGAGGACGACGTTGACGCCCTTGCCGTCGGTCAGGCGCTTGACCTCGGCCAGGAAGTCCTGCGCCCGGTAGTCGATGGCCTGGTCGGCCCCCAGCGACCGGCAGAAATCGCATTTCTCGGGCGAGCCGGCCGTCGCATAGACGGTCGCGCCCGCCTGCTTCGCCAGCTGGATCGCGGTCGAGCCGATGCCGCTGGAGCCGCCATGGACGAGGATGGTCTCGCCTGCCCGCAGCCGCCCGCGGGTGAAGACGTTGTCGTAGACGGTGAAATAGTTCTCCGGGAGGCCGGCGGCCTCCAGCAGCGAGAGCGGCTTCGGCACCGGCAGGCAGAGCGCCTCGTCGGCGACGGCATATTCGGCATAGCCGCCGCTGATCAGCAGCGCGCAGACGGCCTCGCCGATGCGGCTCTCGGCGACGCCCGCGCCGACGGCGACGATGTGGCCGGAGACTTCCAGCCCCGGCACCGTGGTCGCGCCGGGCGGCGGCGGATAGCCACCGGCCCGCTGCAGGCAGTCCGGCCGGTTGATGCCGGCGGCAGCGACCGCGATCAGGACCTGGCCCGCTCCCGGCTGCGGCACGGGGGCCGTCTCGATCTCGATCACCTCCGGCCCGCCGGGCCCGGAAAAGCGCACCTGCTTCATCGTCTGCGGCAAAGCCATCATCGTCTCCGTGGAGCAGCGCCGGGAGGCGCCCTTTGAACGCTCTTGTGGGGCCGGCGGCGGCCGGGTTCAAGCGTCCGCGATGCGTCGGTGCGGCCCGGCTGGTCACGCCGCACGCTTGCACGCATCCTGCACAGAGGCCGCGTGCCAGCCCATCGGCGCGCCGGCGAAGCGAGGGAGAACGGCATGCGGCGGACGCTGAAGGCGATGATGGCGGGCGACCAGACGGCGATCGGCCTGGCGGCCTGCGTCGTCCGCACGGTCGAGATCGTCACGGTCACGCGCAGTTGCGGCTTCGATTTCCTGCTGGTCGACATGGAGCATGCCCCGATCGCGATCGGTGACGCCGCCTCGATCAGCGTCGCCGCCAGCGAGGCCGGGCTGCCCTGCCTCGTCCGCGTCGGCGGTCCCTATGTGCCCGACCTGGCGCGGGTGCTCGACTGCGGCGCCGAGGGCGTGGTGGTGCCGCATGTCGAGACCGCTGCAGAGGCGCGTCTGATCGTCGAGAAGTGCCGGTTCCAGCCGCTCGGCAAGCGCTCTCTGCCGAGCCCGCTGGCGCGGCTCGGCTTCCAGGTGCCACCGGCCGCCGAGATGGTCCGGCAAATTGAGCAGGACACCTTCATTGTCGCCATGGTCGAGAGCGCCGGTGGCGTCGCGGCGGCCAGTGACATCGCGGCCGTCGCCGGCATCGACGCCGTCATCATCGGCGCCAACGACCTCGCCGCCGACATGGGCCACCTCGGCGCGGTCGACCATCCCGAGGTTCTCGCCGCCTTCGCGGCTGTCGCGGCGGCGACGCGTGCGCAGGGCAAGATCTTCGGCGTCATCGGCGTCGGCGCGGCGCTGTTGCAATCGCATGCACTCGATCTCGGCGCCCGGCTGATCGTCGCCACCAACGACATCAACCTGCTGATCGACCAGGGAACCGCGGTCGCGCAGACGCTGCGCGCGCGCACCGGGTCGGCCGCTCCCGCCGCTCCGCGCTAGTCGGCCGCGGGGGCGAGCCGGCAGGTCGAGCGGGTGAAAACCTCGATCTGCGACAGGGCGGCGTCGAGCGTGGCGAAGGGGCCATGCTTCATCGCGCGCATGGTCTCGGCGACGCGCTCACCGGGAATGATTCGGTATTCGCCCGGCGCCGCCAGCTCGACGCGCCCCATATCGCGTCCGAGCAGGTCGGTCAGGGCCCAGCTGGTCAGGCCGCTGGGCGTGACGATGATGTCCATGGTCGGCTCCGCAGGCCCATCGCCCGGCCGCGAGGATCGCACGTTTCGGGGCGAGCCGCCTCATGCTTTGCGAGGCGTTGCGGCGCGGCTGCCACAGCTCGTGCGAATGGCCTCAGGAGCAGCGTCATTTACCGGCCGTTAACCATTGGCTGAATACACCGAAGACACCGAAAATTTACCAAGATGACCGCCGTGTTAACCAAACCCAGGCCCATCCGCCTCAAGGGGCGCTCCTACCTTGCCTTGACGCTGACCCCCGAGCTGCCGCTCGAGGACTGGCTGATCCGGCTCGACGAACTGGCCGCGCTCTCGGCCGGCTTCTTCCTGCGGCGGCCCGTCGTGCTCGACATCGAGGGGCTCGAGCTGGACCGGGCGGAGCTGCGCGACCTCGTCGCCAAGCTGTCCGGTCGCGGCGTCCGGATCATGGGCATCGAGGGGGCCAGGGCCTCCATGCTGGGCTCGGATCTGCCGCCGGCGATGTCCGGCGGGCGTTCCACCGCCGATGTCGAGCCGCCGGCCGCCGAGGCGGCTCCGGAGCCGGTGCCGGACGCGGTGGCGCCGGAGAGCGTCGTCCGCTCGGATCCGACGCCGGGCAAGCCGATGCCGTCGATCATCGTCACCCAGCCCGTGCGCTCGGGTCAGTCGCTGTTCTTCCCAGAGGGGGACGTCACCATCGTCGGCTCGGTTGCCTCGGGCGCCGAAATCGTCGCGGGCGGCTCGATCCATGTCTACGGGACGCTGCGGGGCCGGGCGCTCGCCGGCACCATGGGCAACGCGTCGGCGCGCATCTTCTGCAGCCGGCTCGAGGCCGAGCTGCTGGCGATCGACGGCTTCTACAAGACAGCCGAGGACATGGAGCCGGAGCTGCGCGGCAAGGCCGTGCAGATCTGGCTCGAAGGCGAAACATTCAAGGTCGGGTCGATCGCCTGACCAGGCGACATCGGGACAATCGGGAGAGGTCTATGGGCAAAGTCATCGTGGTCACCTCGGGCAAGGGAGGCGTCGGCAAGACGACCTCGTCCGCCGCGCTCGGGGCAGCGCTCGCCAAGGGTGGCGAGAAGGTCGTGGTGGTGGATTTCGACGTCGGGCTGCGCAATCTCGACCTCGTCATGGGGGCCGAGCGCCGGGTCGTCTACGACCTCGTCAACGTCATCCAGGGCGAGGCCAAGCTCACCCAGGCGCTGATCCGCGACAAGCGCGTCGAGACGCTCTATTTGCTGCCGGCCTCGCAGACCCGCGACAAGGACAACCTCACCGCCGAGGGCGTGGAGAAGGTCATCGGCGCGCTCAAGAGCGTCTTCGACTGGGTGATCTGCGACAGCCCCGCCGGTATCGAGCGTGGCGCCACGCTGGCCATGCGCCATGCCGACGTCGCCATCGTGGTGACCAATCCGGAGGTCTCCTCGGTGCGCGATTCCGACCGCATCATCGGCCTGCTCGATTCCAAGACGCTGCGCGCCGAGCAGGGCGAGCACATGGAGAAGCACCTGCTGCTGACCCGCTACGACCCGGTCCGGGCCGAGCGCGGCGACATGCTCAAGGTCGACGACGTGCTGGAGATCCTCTCCATCCCGCTGCTCGGCATCATCCCCGAGAGCATGGACGTGCTGCGCGCCTCCAATCTGGGCTCGCCGGTGACGCTGGCGGATGACCGCAGCGCCCCCTCGATCGCCTATTTCGAGGCCGCGCGCCGGCTCCAGGGCGAGAACCTGCCGATCATGGTCCCGGGCGAGAAGCGCGGCTTCTTCGGCAAGATCTTCGGAAGGAAGGCGGCATGAACCTGCGTCGTTTCTTCTCGCGCGTGCAGTCGGCCCCCGCCGCCCGCGAGCGCCTCAAGGTCCTGCTGGCGCATGAGCGCGCCGCGGTCGGCGACTCCGATCTCGTCGCCAAGCTCCGGGACGAGATCCTGCGTGCGATCTCCAAGCACATGCAGATCGATTCAGAGAAGGTCAGCGTCACGATGGAGCGCGGCGCCCAGGTCTCGACGCTGGCCGTCGACATCGAAATCCCCTTCGACGTCGCCCGCAAGGCGGCCTGAACCGGCTCACGCCCGGAGCGGAGCATCCCTCCGCCCCGGGAGAGCCAGCGTCGCCACGAAGCACGCCGCCAGCATCAGGCCCGAGCCGATCAGGCAGGCCTGCAGCCCGCCCGCCTGGTAGAGCAGGCCCGAGAGCAGCGTGCCGCCGAACCGCCCCAGCGCATTGGCGGCGTAATAGAACCCGACATCCTCGGCCGCCTTCTCCGAGCCCGCATAGGCCAGGATCAGGTAAGAGTGCAGCGACGAGTTGACCGCGAAGGCGAAGCCGAACAGGCCAAGCCCCGCGACCAGCACGAGATCGGGCCGGGAGACGGCCCCGCTCAGCAGCAAGGCGGCGAGCGCAAAGGGGATCGCCGCCAGCGC
Source organism: Methylobacterium sp. CCH7-A2 (assembly GCF_001557075.1). Classification (NCBI taxonomy): domain Bacteria; kingdom Pseudomonadati; phylum Pseudomonadota; class Alphaproteobacteria; order Hyphomicrobiales; family Methylobacteriaceae; genus Methylobacterium; species Methylobacterium sp. CCH7-A2. Next base: position 4,904 of record NZ_LSKN01000282.1, on the reverse strand, counting down.
CAGCGACCAGAGCCGCGCCGCCGGGACTTCGCTCGACAGCCCGTCGGCGCTTCGGGCGATGAGGGCGGGCGCAGCCGCTTGAACGAGGCCGTAGCCGATCGTCCAGAGCGCCAGGAAGCTGCCGACCATGGTGAAGGTCCAGCCCGAGGCATAGAGGAACACCGGCACGCCGACGACGAACCAGACGTCGCGCGCTCCGAACAGCGCGACGCGGGCCAGCGCCAGCAGGTTGACGCCCCGGTTCTTGGCGAAGAGCTCGCGCGCGGATTTGCTCGCCTTGGCCTTGCCCATCATTGCCGGCAGCGCGATCACCACGCCGAGCAGGATCAGCGCCAGCATCGCCGCCATCGCCCAGAGCGCGCCGCGGAAGCCGAGCGCCTCCAGCAGCAGCCCGCCCAGGAAGAAGCCAACGCCCTTCATCGCGTTCTTGGAGCCGGTGAACCAGGCGACCCAGCGGAACAGCCGTCCCTCAGCGTCCTCGCTGCGTGCCGCGGCCTCGGCGACCTTGATCGCCGATTTCGAGGCCGTCTTGGTCAGGTCCTTAGCGACGCCGCAGACGCCTTGCGCCATCACCACCCAGGCGACGGAGGCAGCGGCCGTCCAGTCCGGCGACAGGCCCGACAGCAGCAGGAAGCCCGCGATCTGCGTGCCGAGACCCACCGCGAGCATGCGGGTGATGCCGTAGCGCGCCGCGAGCCAGCCGCCGATCAGATTGGCGACGATCCCGGCCGCCTCATAGAGCAGGAACAGGAAGGCGAGGGTGAAGGGCGAATAGCCGAGCCGGAAGAAATGCAGCAGCACGAGCATGCGCAGCGCGCCGTCGGTCAGGGTGAAGCCCCAATAGGCGGCGGTGACGATGGCGTAGTTGCGGGTTCCCTCGGTCACCCGATCAGATCCCGGCCTGTTCGAGATGGCAGGCGAGATCGACCATGCGGCAGGCATAGCCCATCTCGTTGTCGTACCAGGCGTAGACCTTCAGCATCGTGCCGTCGGTGACCAGCGTCGAGAGACCGTCGACGATGCTCGAGCGCGTGTCGCGCTGATAGTCGATCGAGACCAGCGGGCGCGGCTCGAAGCCGAGGATTCCGGCCAGTGGCCCCTTGGCCGCCTCCGCGAACAGCGCGTTGACCTCGGCCGCGGTCGTCGACCGCTCCAACTCGAAGACGCAGTCGGTCAGAGAGGCGTTGAGGACGGGCGCGCGCACGGCGTGGCCGTCGAGCTTGCCCTTCAGCTCGGGATAGATCAGCGCGATCGCGGTGGCGCTGCCGGTCGTCGTCGGTTGCAGCGAGAGCATCGCCGAGCGGGCGCGGCGCAGATCCTTGTGGGGCGCATCGACCACGACATTGGTGTTGGTCGGGTCGTGGATCGTGGTGATCTGGCCGTGCCGGATGCGCAAATTCTCGTGCACGACCTTCACCACCGGGGCTAGGCAGTTCGTCGTGCAGGAGGCGGCGGTGACGATCGGGTGAACGGCGGGGTCGTAGAGATGCTCGTTGACGCCGACGACGACGTTGAGGACCGAGGGGTCCTTCACGGGGGCGGCGACGATGACGCGCTTGGCGCCGCGCTTCAGATGCCCCTCCAGTGTCGCCGGCGTCAGGAACTTGCCGGTGCATTCGAGCACGACATCGACGCCGAGATCCCCCCAGGAGATGTCGCCCGGCTCGCCCGCCGCCGAGAAACTTAAGCGGCGCTCGCCGATCGTGACCGCATCCTCGCCGGCGCTCGCGATGCCGCCGCGCCAGCGGCCCTGCATGCTGTCGAATTCGAGCAGATGGGCGGTCGCCGCCGCACCACCCTTGATCTCGTTGAGATGGACGACGTCGAGCCGGTTGCCGGCGCGCGGATCGTCGCCCTGCCGGTCGGCCGCCCCCAGGGCGGCCCGCAGCGCCAGACGCCCGATCCGCCCCATGCCGTTGATGCCGATCCGCATGACTCTGCTCCCTGTCTGTCTCAGGGAGGCTGCATCACCCGGATGAAGGCATCATGTCAATATGTCGGTTGACAACGACATATTCTGTGATGAGACTCATGTCATCCGAAACCGACATATCGGGACGACGCCATGACGACCTCTCCTCTCGCGGTGCTTTTCGTGTGCAAAGGCAATCACGCGCGCTCCATCATGGCCGAGGCGATCATGCGGCGCATGGCCGGCAAGTTCGCCGTCTACAGTGCCGGCTCGCAGCCCCGTGCTTCGATCAATCCCTTCGTCGTCAGGCTGCTCAAATCGCTCAACCACGATGTCTCCGACCTGCGGCCCAAGAGCTGGGACGCATTTTCCGGCCCGAACGCGCCGCAGCTCGACTTCGTCTTCACCCTCTCGGAGACGGCGGCCAATGCCGTTCCGCCGGCCTGGCCGGGCAATCCCGTGACGGCGCTCTGGACCCTGCCGGATCCGGCCGCCCATGAAGGCGACGACGTTCAGAAGGCGCTCGCCTTCGCCGATGCCTACCGCATGCTGAACAACCGCATCTCGCTCTTCGCGAGCTTGCCTCTGGCGACGCTGAAGGGCATGGCTCTGCAGCACCGGCTGGACGCGATCGGCAAGGACACGTCGCGCGCCGATCCATTGCAGAGGGATGACGCCGCGTGAAGCAGGGGCCGGCGCCGAGGCTGGAATCCGCGGAGGCGGTCGCGCTCCTGGCAGCGCTCGCCCAGCCGACGCGGCTCGAGATCTTTCGCCTGCTGATGCGCTACCGGCCGCATGGGCTGGCAGCGGGCGATATCGGCCGGCTGCTCGCCGTCGCGCACAACACCCTCTCGGCCCATCTCGCGGCGCTGGAGCAGGTCGGCCTGCTGGCCTCGCGGCGCGAGGGGCGTCACATCATCTTCGCCGCCAAGCCAGGCCCCGCCGATGCGCTGCTGGCGTTCCTGACGGATGCCTGCTGCACCCAGGGCCCGGCCGCCTGCCCGCCAGGGGCCACGGCGATCCCGGCGCGGCGCGAGCCCGTCGCGAGCGAGCGGCCGCTGCGTGTCCTCGTGGTCTGCACCGGCAACTCGGCCCGCTCCATCATGGCCGAGGCCATTCTCAACCGTGAGGGCCTGGGACGGATCGAGGCCTTCTCGGCCGGCAGCCGCCCGCAGGAGGCGCCTCACCCGGCGGCCCTCGGGTTGCTGGCGGAACTCGGATACGACGTCTCCGCCATGCGCTCGAAGTCCTGGGACGAGTTCCTCGGACCCGAGGCGCCGCCACTGGACCTCGTCGTCACCGTCTGCGACGGCGCGGCGGAGACGCCATGCCCCGTCTTTCCGGGCGCGCCATTGCGTGCCCATTGGGGACTGGACGATCCGGCGGCGGCAGCCGGCCCCGCTGCCGCCCAGCGTGCGGCCTTCCTGCAGAGCTACCGCCAGCTCACCGCACGGGTGACCGCCTTCGTCAACCTGCCCTTCGAACAGATGGCGGCGGATGAACTCGCTCCCGTGCTGGCGGCGATCGGCCGGATGGATGGCGCGACGCCGATGACGCTGGAACGGGCGGCGTGAGCGTCACAATCGATCGCAGACCCGACGGCGGGGCCTCGCGCAACGTCCTGGCGATGTCCGGGTCTCGGGCGAGATACCGGTTGCGTCGCTGAAGGGCCGGCGCTTTGGAGCGGTCGGTCTGCTCGCACCCTGCGCTGGCGGCCGGTCATTTCGGGGCCGGCAGGGCGGCAGCCAGCCGTGACAGCAGGAACAGCGACAGGGCGGCCGCGCCCGAGAGCACGATCAGCAGGATCGTGCTCGGCAGCAGCCCGGCCCGCTCGACCATGACCGCGAAGGCGACCGGCGCAGCCGCCCGGATGGCCAGCCCCGGCGCCGATAGCTTGCCCAGCATCGCCCCATAGCCGGCCGGGCCGAAGAGCCGCAGCGGCACCGTGCCCCGCACGATCGAGCTCAGCCCCATGCTGACGCCATAGGCGATGGCGAAGAGCCCGGCGAGCGTCGCCGTCGTGCCGCTGACCAGCAGCAGCGCGAAGCCGAGCGGCATCAGCGTCGCCGAAACCCAGGCGGTCGTAGTCGGCTCGAGTTCCGTTCCGAACAGCATCTCGACCAGCCGCCCCGCCACCTGCGAGGGGCCGACCATGGCGCCGATCCCGACCGCGAGCGCCGCGCTGAGGCCGAGACCCTCCAGCATCGTCAGCAGATGCACCGACATGGCCGAGACCACGAAGCCCTGGAGCGAAAAGGCCAGTGCCAGCAGCAGGAAGGCGCGCATCCGATCCCGGCCGAGGAGATAGGCGTGCGCATCCCCCTCCGGCCTGGGCGCCATGACGGCCGCGGCCTTGCCGCCACGGGCCGGCAGCAGCAGCGCATGTAGCGGCAGGCACAGCACGAGATAGCCGATCGCATAGAACTGGTAGATGCTGCGCCAGTCGTGATGCGCGAGCAGGGCCGTCGTCAGCGGCCAGAACAATGTCGAGGCGAAGCCGCCGATCAGGGTAAGCTTGCTGATCGCGCGGCGGGCGCTTGACCCGTGAGCCTGAGTCAGCGCGGTGAAGGCGGCATCGTAGAACACGAGCGTTCCCACGGTCTCCACCGCGATCATGGCGGCATAGAAGCTCACCGGGTCGCGCGCCTGCGACAGGCCGTAGAGCGCGGCCGCCGCCAGCACGCTGCCGAGGCTCATCATCGCCCGCGTGCCGAAGCGGTCGATCAGCTGGCCTGAGAAGGGCGCCGCCAGACCGCCGGCCAGCAGGCCGGCCGCGAAGGCGCCATAGGTCCACTCCGGCGCCCAGCCGAAGCTCTTGGTGATCTCCGGGGCGAGCACCGCAAAGGCATAGTAGAGCGTGCCATAGCCGGCGACCTGCGTGGCGCCGAGCGCCAGGATGAGACCCAGGCCGCCTTGCGCGGCGGTCTGGGGCAGTGGGGTGGGCATGGTCGTCATCAGGCGGTCGCGAGCTCCGGGGCCTTGGTGGTGCTGC
>NZ_LSKN01000281.1:0-17541 GCF_001557075.1 Methylobacterium sp. CCH7-A2 | reverse complement strand
CGAAATCGACGCCGCTGGAATCGGCCGGACGGTCTTATGGGTTTACGGCCTAGCCGAGCACGGCGAGGCCTATGCGCGATACATGCAGGACGTGCCCGGCTACTTTCCGCGACTTTCGTCCCATCCGACCGAAACGACGAGCCGCTAGCCAAATCGAGTTCCCGGCGTGGTTTGATCTGAGGGTCTAACGGCGAGCAATGCTTCGACCTTGATAGCCCGGCACGCCGCCGCACCCGGAGTTGCGCACAATAAAGTGCAGTTAGAAGTCACTTGCGTGTTGGGTCTGCTGGCCATGTTCACCCACATGCACATATTCTGGATCGCAGGTTTGCTTCTTGCACTGATCGATATCCCCGATGTGATCACGCCGATTAAGCGGATCGCAGGTGCAACGGAAAAGATCGCTGATCGCGCGGAAGTCGAGCGTGAAGAGCTAGGCGAGCGGCCCTCCGGTCCCGTTATCGAACCTCGGAATTCCGCCGCTGCCTAAGAATTTCGAGCTGTCTGTATCCAAGTCTAAGTGAGCAACGGAACGCCAACCGATACTCGGTCGGCGGACACAACGAACTGCGGACTCCGCTCGAGCGATAGAGGGACCGCTTTCGAGGAGCGTCTCCGCACAGGACGGGTTCGGAGAGTTGCATAGTGGTCGGTGGCCCCGGATTTGCGGTCCAAGCGCAGGTAGGCGCCCCGCGACCTCCACGTACAAAGGGAGCAAGGTTGCGAGAAAACGATATCGTGCATCCGCAACGCTTCCCATCGCAGCATGACGGAAGGAGGACCACCCGACGCCGGCGGTTGCTCCTCACCAATCCCTGCGGCGGCAGCGACAGTGCGAGAAAGCCCCCCGGCACTGGACCTTAATCTCGATCAAAGATTTCCGGTCGCGAAATGGCGACCCTCGCGGCCTCCGAAATGCTCGCCGCTGTAGCGCTGTCCTGCGTTATCCTCCGCAGCCGTGCCAAGGAACAGACTATGAGTTCGCCGCATTCTGACCATGGCCATCACGGGCATCGCGGCCATGAGGGTCACCAGGCGAGCGGGCACTCGGTCCACGACCGTCACGACAGCCCGAAGGTGGTCATGGCAGCCGGATCGAGCCATTCCGAGCATGCTGGACATGGCGGACACGACCATGGCGCCATGGTCGCCGATTTTCGCCGACGTTTCTGGGTAACGTTAGTCCTGACACCGCCGGTTCTGCTGCTGTCGCCGATGATCCAGCACTGGCTCGGCATTACCAGCGCCCTCGCTTTTCCGGGTGACGGCTATGTTCTCTTTGCGCTGTCCACGGCCGCCTATCTCTACGGCGGCTGGCCGTTCCTGACAGGCTTCGCCTCCGAGCTGCGTAAGGGGCAGCCCGGAATGATGACCCTGATCGCGCTGGCGATCTCGGCAGCCTATTTCTTCTCCGCCGCCGTCACCTTCGGCTTTCCCGGAGAGGCCTTCTACTGGGAGCTGGTGACGCTCATCGTCATCATGCTGCTCGGGCACTGGGTGGAGATGCGCTCCGTCATGGGCGCCTCACGCGCCCTCGAGGAGTTGGTGCGGCTCCTGCCGGACAGCGCAACGAGGATCGAGGCCGACGGCAGCACGCGCGAGGTTCCGATCTCGGCGCTGAAGCCGGGCGATCGCGTGATCGTCCGGCCGGGCGCCAAGGTCCCCGTCGACGGCAGGATCCTGGAGGGTTCCTCAGGCTTCAACGAGGCCATGCTTACGGGCGAGTCCAGGCCCGTCACCAAGACGGTCGGCGCGACGGCGATCGGTGGCGCGATCAACGGCGCCAACGCGGTGACGATCGAGGTGACCGCGACGGGCGACTCGACCTATCTCGCTCAGGTCATCGATCTCGTGAAGAAGGCCCAGGCGACACGCTCGCGCACGCAGGACGTCGCCAACCGGGCTGCGGCCTGGCTGACCTACATCGCCCTCATCGTCGGCTTCGGAACGCTCTTCGTCTGGTGGTTCCTCCTGTCCGCCCCTCTCGAATTCGCGCTCGAGCGGATGGTCACGGTGATGGTCGTGGCCTGCCCGCATGCGCTCGGCCTGGCCGTCCCGCTCGTTGTCGCCGTCAGTACCTCGCTCAGCGCCAGCAATGGCCTGCTGATCCGCGACCGCGCCGCCTTCGAACGCGCGCGCAATCTCAATGCTGCTGTCTTCGACAAGACGGGCACCCTGACCGAGGGCCGCTTCGGGGTCAGCGACATCGTGTTGCTCGGCGAGGGCAAGGTCGATGACGAGCTGGCCTTCGCGGCCGCAGCCGAAAGCCAGTCCGAGCACCCGATCGCCCACGGGATCGTTGCCGAGGCGAAGGCGCGGAACATCGTGCTGCCGAAGGCGACCGAGGTCAGCAACATCACCGGCGAAGGCATCGTCGCCAAGGTCGGCGACCAGGGCGTGCGCATCGTCAGTCCCGGCCATCTCGCCCGGCAGGGCCAGCCCGTCGAGCACCCGGAGCTCAAGCGACTCGAGGCCGAGGGCAAGACGGTCGTCGTGCTTGTCAGGGAGGGCACACCCCGGGCCCTGTTCGCACTCGCCGACATCGTCAGGCCGGAATCGAGGGAGGCGATAGCCGAGCTCACCCGCCTCGGCATCAGGTCGGTGATGCTGACGGGCGATGCCAGGGGTGTTGCAGAGACCGTCTCCAAGGAACTCGGCATCACCGAGTTCTTCGCCGAGGTGCTCCCCGACCAGAAGTCCGAGAAGATCAAGGAGCTTCAGGCGCGCGGGCTCTCGGTCGCCATGGTCGGCGACGGCGTCAACGACGCACCGGCCCTCGTCCAGGCCGATCTGGGCGTCGCCATCGGCGCCGGGACTGACGTCGCCGTGGAATCGGCCGACGTGGTTCTTGTCAGAAGCGATCCGCGCGATGTCGGGGCGATCCTGGGCCTGTCGCGCGCGACCTATCGCAAGATGGTTCAGAACCTGATCTGGGCGACCGGGTACAACACCATCGCCATCCCGATGGCCGCCGGCATTTCCTTTGGCACAGGCTTCCTGATGACCCCGGCCGTGGCTGCCGTCTTCATGTCCGCCAGCACCGTGATCGTCGCTATCAACGCGCAGTTCCTGCGCTTCTACAGGCGCCAGGCATGACTTCGACGAACCGACAGGAAAGCGTTCCGCGATGCGGCTGATCCTTCCCCTGCCCGGCAACGAGGCCTTCGCGCAACGGCTGGCGGATGCCGGAGGATGGGAGTTCGGCGCGCTCGAAACGCGCCGCTTTCCCGATGGTGAGAGCTATGTGCGCCTCCTGTCGGATGTCGCAGGCAGGCCGGTCGATCTCGTTGGCACGCTGGCCAGGCCCGACGAGGGCTTCCTGCGCCTGGTCTTCGCTGCGGATGCGGCTCGCTCGCTCGGAGCGCGGACGGTGACGCTGATTGCGCCTTACCTCTCCTATATGCGGCAGGATCGGCGTTTCAGGGCCGGAGAGGCCGTGACCTCGAGAAGCTTTGCGCGGCTCATCTCGTCGAGCTTCGACAGGCTGGTTACCGTCGACCCGCACCTGCACCGATATCCGGCGCTTTCCTCCCTCTATTCCATCGCCACGAGCACGCTGCATGCGGCCCCGCTTCTCGCCGACTGGATCGCGGCGGAAGTCCATTCGCCCCTCGTCATCGGCCCGGACGAGGAAAGCGAGCAATGGGTTTCGGCGATTGCCGAACGAGCCCGCGCTCCCTGGACGGTGCTTCGCAAGGTGAGGCATGGGGATCGCAGCGTCGATGTCGATGTGCCCGACCTGTCCGCATGGCAGGGGCGCCAACCCGTTCTCGTCGACGATATCGCCTCGTCCGGCCACACCCTGATCGAGGCGGCGCGCAAGCTCCCGCTGCAAGCATTTCCCAAGCCCGTCATTGCGGTCGTCCATGCCATCTTCGCCGACGATTCCTATGCTCGCCTGCGCACGCTATCCGAAAGGATCGTCTCCACGGACGCAGTCGAGCACGAGAGCAATGCCATCGGTCTTTCCTCACTGATTGCAGGCGAGTTGTCGGTCGCGGAAGATGCAGCGGAACAACTCGTGCGGCGGCGCAGGCCGCCCGAACCGCGCGACGAGGTTGAGCAAGCCGGATATGACTCCTTTCCGGCCAGTGACCCGCCACCCTGGACGTCCGGCCGATGAAGCCTCGCACGCAAATCGAGGTCCCGGGCGGGCAGAATGCGGTGACGAGCGCGAGGCTCAAGCGATCCGAATTGGCCTCGACTTTCGGCGCCGCTCTGTTCGGCGGCGGCCTCGGATTGCTGGTCGCCCGCTACGTTGCCGACCTTACGGTTCCCTTACTGCTGGCGGGAGCGCTCATGCATGCTTGGGGAATGTACGACAAGCACGCAATCGAGCGGGACCTGGGACGGCCCGAGGCGCCGTGGATGAGGGCGTTGTACTGGCTGTGCTGGCTGGTTCTGGCGGGCGTGGCTCTCACGATCATTCTGAGAGCGCTCCTCTATGCGGCTTCGGTCCAGGTATCCGCTCGCGCAGCAGCAGGCGCACTTCTCTCCTGAGAGCAATCCGCGCAGAAAGGTCCAGCGAGTGAACCACGATCCATCTCCCGAATTTCTGCGTTGGGCCAATGGCTATGGCGTCATCGAGCACTCGTCCGAAACCAGGGATCGCGTCCGGGCCCTGGGGGCGCGGCTGATCGCGGCCGGCAGAACGACCGAAGTGGATGCGTATTACCGCTTGCTCGCGGCGGCGGACCGCCTCGCGTCGGCCGCCATGTGGGCCGTCGTCCACATGACCTATGCCCGAAGGATGGACCTCTCCGGCGCGCCTTTGCCGCCGGAGGCCTTCAAGGCCACACCGGAGGGACATACCGGCGGCTCGCTCAATATGGTTCCCGCATTCGTCGGCTATCTCGTCGCCAACGCGATCACCGCGACGACGCGCTCCTGGCTCATGGGACAGGGGCATTGCGTCGCCTCCATAGAGGCGATCAACGCCCTTACCGGCGACGTGTCCGCCGTCCAAAAGGGCCGCTACGATCGTAGCGAAGCCGGGCTTTCGAGGCTTGCCACCGACTTCTATTCCTATGCGATCGACGGAAACGGACACGCCTCGGTTCCGCTCGGAAGCCACGCCGGCCCCAACACGGCCGGTGCGATCTCGGAGGGAGGGTACCTCGGCTTTGCCGAGGTACAATACGTTCACATGCCGCTCCCCGGCGAGCGGCTGGTCGCGTTCTTGAGCGACGGCGCCTTCGAGGAACAACGAGGTTCCGATTGGACGCCGCGCTGGTGGCGCGCCGAGGATTCCGGCATCGCGGTCCCGGTGATGATCCTCAACGGTCGCAGGATCGAGGAGCGAGCCCAAATCGCACAGCAGGGTGGCTCAGACTGGCTCGCCTCCCATCTGCGCCATAATGGGTTCGACCCTTTCACGATCGACGGGCGGGATCCAGCAGCCTTTGCCTGGGCGATCCTCACGGCGGAGGAGCGGCTCGAACGCTTCGCGGCCCGCCCGGACCGCCGCTATCCCGCGCCGATCCCCTACGTCATCGCCGAGACGGTCAAGGGCTTCGGGTTCCCTGGAGCGGGCACCAACGCCGCGCATAACCTGCCGCTCGGCGGCAACCCGTCGAACGACGAGGTCGCGCGCCAAGCGTTCAACGATGCCGCGCGGTCCCTCTTCGTGCCGTCGGACGAGCTCGATCGTGCCATCGGCGCGCTGGCGGTTCACGGGAAACAGAACCGCCCGCCCGAGAGCCGGCACCCGCTGGCGTTCCGGCACCCGCCCTCCCCTCGACTTCCTGAGCCCGATTGGACGAGGGCCGGCAGCCCGGCAGATTGCGCTATGCATGCGCTCGACCGGTGGTTCGTGCGCCTGGTCGACCACAACCCGGAACTGAGGCCGCGCGTCGGAAACCCCGACGAACTGCGATCCAATCACATGGGCGCTACGCTCGATCGCCTGCGCCATCGCGTGAACGTCTGCGAACCCGGGACCGCGGAGGCCGTGGACGGAGCGGTCATCACCGCTCTAAACGAGGAAGCGGTGGCGGGCGCGGCGCTTGCCAACAAAGGTGGCCTCAACCTGATCGTCAGTTACGAGGCCTTCGCCATGAAGATGCTCGGCGGCCTGCGACAGGAAATCGTCTTCGCCCGGCGACAGCGCGAGATCGGACGGCAGCCAGGCTGGATATCCGTGCCGCTCGTCGTCACCTCCCACACCTGGGAGAATTCCAAGAACGAGCAGTCGCATCAGGATCCCACGATCGGCGAGGCACTACTCGGCGAGATGTCGGACACCGCACGCGTCCTGTTCCCGGTCGACGCCAACACCGCTATGGCCGCCTTGCGCTCGGTCTATGGCGGCCGCGGACAGGTGGCCTGCCTGATCGTCTCCAAGCGCGACATGCCGCATCGGCTCGACGCCGAGACGGCCACCCGGTTCGTGGAGGACGGCGCGGCCCATTTCGAGGGCGTGCCGGACGCAGCCGACCTACAGATCGTCGCGATCGGCGCCTATCAGTTGGAAGAGGCGCTGAAGGCCGCCAGCCGACTTGGACGGCACGGTCATCGAGTCCTGGTCACAGGAATCTGCGAACCCGGACGCTTTCGTCAGCCGCGCGATCCTATCGAGGCGGCCTTTACGGCAGGCGACGATGCAGTCGCGGCGTTGTTCCCGCCGGATCTGCCGCGCGTGATCGTGACCCATACGAGGCCTGAACCCATGCTTGGCCTGTTGCGGCGGCTGGACGGCGGACCACGGCGGACCACGGCGCTCGGCTATATCAGCCGCGGCGGCACGTTCGACGTGCCCGGGATGCTCTTCGCCAATCGTTGCTCGTGGGCGCATCTGGTGGATGCGGCGGCGCCGCTCGCTGGCTGGTCCCAAGTCGACTTGCTCACACCCGCCGAGCGCGACGCCATCAATGGACGCGGCGACCCGGCCCACCTCCTAATCTCAACGACCTGAAGGGCCGTCACGCTCATGCTCACGCTCACCTCCCTCGGCGGCGCCGGTACGGTTACCGGCTCCAAGCATCTCCTTGCCCACAACGACACCCGCATCCTGATCGATTGCGGCCTGTTCCAGGGTCTCAAGAACCTGCGCGATCTGAACTGGGAACCGCTGCCCATCGACCCGTCGAGCATCGATGCGGTGGTGCTAACGCACGCCCACCTCGATCATTCCGGCTATCTGCCGAGGCTGGTTCGAGAGGGCTTTCGCGGCAAGATCTTCGCGACCGCCGCCACGAGCGACATCGCCGAATTGATCCTGATGGACAGCGCCCACCTCAACGAGAAGGACGCCGAATACGCCAACAGGAAGGGATTTTCTAAGCACAAGCCAGCCCTGCCGCTGTACGGAAGCCATGATGCCGAGCGCGCTCTCGAATTCTTCACATCGGTTCCATTCGGCGAGGTCGTTCGGCTTCCCGGTGGCGCCACGCTGAGGTTCCGGCACGCCGGGCACATCCTGGGTGCCGCCACCGCCGATATCGAATGGGGCGGACGCCGTATCGCCTTCTCCGGCGACATAGGGCGCTATGACGACCCGGTTCTCCCCGACCCCGAAGCCGTGCCCGAAGCGGACTATGTTCTCGTGGAATCGACCTACGGCAACCGCGTCCATGACCCGGCCGATCCCACCGAAGCGCTCGGTGCGATCGTCAAGAGAACGGTCGAGCGGGGCGGAACGCTGGTGATCCCGGCCTTCGCGGTCGGGCGCGCCCAATCGCTGCTCTACCATCTGTGGAAGCTCAAGACGAATGGGCAGCTTGCCAACGTCCCGATCTACCTGGACAGCCCCATGGCGATCGATGCAACCAATCTGCTGCACGCCCATCGCGCCGACCATCGGCTGCCTGTGGAGGTGTGCACCGCCGTCTGTGCGGTCGCGACCTATACTCGGGACGTCGAGGGTTCCAAGGCGATCACGGCCAGCCCCTATCCCAAGGTGGTGATCTCGGCGAGCGGGATGGCGACCGGCGGGCGCGTCCTCCACCATCTCAAGGCGTTTGCCCCCGACTCGAAGAATACGATCCTGTTCTCCGGCTTCCAGTCTGCGGGCACTCGCGGCCGCGCCATGCTGCAAGGCGCACACGAGACCAAGATCCATGGCGAGTGGATCCCCGTCCAGGCGGAAGTCGCCGAGTTGTCGATGCTCTCCGCGCACGCTGACGCGAACGAATTGATGCGCTGGTTGTCGGGCTTTCGGCGCGCGCCAAGCCGCGCCTTCATCGTTCACGGTGAGGATGATGCTTCGGAAGCCTTGCGCGTGCGAATCGACCGCGAGCTCGGCTGGAACGCCACCATCCCTCGCATGAACCAGTCCTTCGACCTATGACGATGCCCAACGATCCCGCCGTCACCCAACCGACGTTGCGAGCCAGGCGGCTACACCTGCACTCGCAGCACCAGGCGGTCGTCGTCATGCGGACCGACTGCCACGTCTGTCGCTCCGAGGGATTGGCCGCCCGATCACAGGTTCTGCTTTCCAATGGCGAGCGGCATGTCCAGGCGACGCTGTTCCAGGTCGAAGGGGACTCGCTCCTCGCCCTCGATGAGGCCGGGCTTTCCGAGACGGCCTGGGACCTTCTCGGCATCACGGAGGGCGAGGCGATCACCGTCAGCCATCCGCCCGCCATCTCGTCGTTGGCAAGCGTGCGCCGGCGCATCTACGGCAACCGGCTCGATGCGCAGGCGTTCTCCGCTATCGTCGGGGACGTGGTCGCCGGGCGCTACACCGACGTCCATCTCGCAGCCTTCCTGACGGCCAGTGCCGCGTTGCCGCTGAACGAGGGCGAGACGGCCGATCTGACGGATGCGATGGTCAAGGTCGGTGACCATCTGCGATGGGATGCACCGATCGTGGTCGACAAGCACTGCGTCGGCGGCCTTCCCGGCAACCGAACGACCCCGATCGTCGTCGCCATCGTTGCGGCGAACGGCTTGGTCATGCCCAAGACCTCCTCCCGCGCCATCACCTCTCCGGCTGGAACGGCCGATACCATGGAGACGCTCGCGCCGGTCGATCTCGACATGGCGAAGCTACGGCGAGTGGTCGAGGCCGAGGGCGGATGCGTGGCATGGGGCGGCGCCGTGCACCTCAGCCCCGCGGACGACATCTTCGTTCGCGTCGAGCGTGAACTCGACGTCGACACCGAAGGTCAGCTCATCGCATCGGTCCTCTCGAAGAAGATCGCCGCGGGCTCGACCCATGTCGTCATCGACATCCCCGTCGGGCCGACCGCCAAGGTCCGCAGCGGCGAGGCCGCCGATCATCTCGCGGATCGCATGAGCGCGGTCGCGGCACGTTTCGGCCTCAGCGCGACATGTCTCCAGACCGACGGGGCACAGCCCGTGGGGCGAGGTATCGGCCCGGCCCTCGAGGCTTTCGATGTCCTCGCCGTGCTCCAGAACGCGCCCGATGCCCCCGACGATCTGCGCCAGCGTGCCGCCCTGCTCGCGGGCGCGGCCCTTGAGATCGGTGGCAAGGCCGAACAAGGACGCGGCACCGTGATGGCCCTTGAAACGTTGAGCAGCGGCAAGGCCTGGACGAAGTTCGAGGCAATCTGCCGGGCGCAGGGCGGGTTGCGCGCACCGCCAAAGGCATCGAGCGTCCACGCGCTCGTCGCCCCAAGCGCTGGTCGCGTGGTTCATATCGACAACCGCAAGGTCGCCAGGCTTGCCAAGCTGGCGGGAGCGCCGGAGGCCAAGGCCGCGGGCGTCCATATGGAGGTCCGGTTGGGCGCGACGATCGACAGGGGCCAGCCCCTCCTGCATGTCCACGCCGAAACGGCTTCGGAATTATCCTACGCGCTCGACTACGCCTCGCGTGCCGGAGACATCGTCAAGGTCGAGCCGTGAGGCTCGAGCTATGGCCTTCCACGCTGGCTTGTCCCGGGACGCAGGCGTTCAACGTCTACCAACGAACCATGCATTGGATCGTGCCGCTCCTTTGCATCATCCAGGTGCCGACGGCCTGGGCGATCCAGCGCACGCACCTGGCGCACGGCTTCCTCAAGCCTGCTCCCATCGACTTGTTCCTGCATCAGGTTCACGCCTGGAGCGGATGGCTGATCCTGCTGATGGCGCTGCTACAGCTTGCGATCCGGCTCGTCCGCGGCAAGCCCCTTCCTCCCGATGGCACCTCGCGATTGGAAGCTCGGGTAGCTTCAGCCACACACATAGCGCTGTACGGCCTCTTGATCGCGCTGCCGGTGACCGGAACGATCGCGATGTATCTCACCTTCCGGGTCGCGCCTCTCCATAGATACCTGAGCTGGTTGCTCCTGGCATTGGTCCTCATCCACATCGTCGCTGCGCTCTGGCATCACCTCTATCGCCGCGACGACGTCTTGCGCAGGATGATCAAGGGCTGATGAGGCGTGCCGTCGCCAGGAACCGGGCGTCGGAGATCGGCTCCGGAGCGGACGCACAATGGACTCGTTGATCCCGCAGCTCGGCCTTGCTCTGGCCATCGGCTTGCTCGTCGGACTGGAGCGTGGGTGGCGAGAACGCGACACGCCCGATGGCGGCCGGACGGCGGGTATACGCACCTTTGGGATCTCTGGACTGCTGGGCGGCGTCGCCGCGGCCCTCAGCCTCAGCCTGAACACGCCCGCGGTCCTCATCGCCACGTTCCTGGCCTTCACCGCCGTCTTTGCGTGGTACCAGGCGCGCGAATCCATGCACGACGAGAGCTTCAGCGTGACCGGTGTCATCGCCGCTCTCGGCGTGTTCGCGCTCGGCGCCCTCGCGGTCACGGGCGATCAACGCGTCGCGGCGGCGGGCGGAGCCGCGCTCGCGGCCGTTCTTGCCAGTCGCGATCTCCTGCACGGGCTGCTCAGGAGGATTTCCTGGATCGAACTGCGCTCGGCACTCGTGCTCGCCGTGATGACCGCGATCGTCCTGCCCCTCCTGCCTGCGCGTACGATCGATCCATGGGGAGGCTTCAACCCCCGGCAAGTGTGGCTGTTCACGGTGCTGACGGCCGCGATTTCCTATCTCGGCTATATCGCCGTCCGGGCCCTCGGTACCGCTCGCGGCGTCCTGGTAGGCGGCCTGGCAGGCGCGATCGTCTCCTCGACCGCCGTCACCGTCGCGCTGGCGCGAACGGCGGCAGCGGGAGGAAGTCCCTGGCCGCTCGCCGGAGCGGCTGCGCTCGCCGCGGGCGTTTCCGTGCTGCGCGTGGCGGGGATCGTGACCATCGTCGCGCCATCGCTGCTCGGCGTTTCCGGCACCGCGATGCTTGCCGCGATTGTCGGCTTCGGGGCATCCGGCGCCCTCTTTCTGTCGCGGGGACGGGTGGACGGAGACGGTACGGAACCGCCCCGAAATCCCTTCGAGCTCGGACCGCTCCTGGCCTTCGCCGTGCTCTTCGGCGTCGTCTCGACGATCAGCGCCGTGCTGTCGATCGGAAGCAGCCGCGGAATGATCGCGACCTCCGCGATCTCGGGGCTTTTCGACGTGGACGTCGCCGTGCTCAGCGCCTTGCGGCTTCTCGGGCAGTCGGCATCGCCCGAGGCCGTCGGCCACGCTGTCCTGCTGGCGCTCGCGAGCAATGCTGTCGGGCGCATCTCGGTCGCGATCGCAACCGGACCTGTCCGCTTCTGGTTGCCATACATCGGCGCCACGATCGTCGCGGCTGCGTTGGGTTACGCGGCATTCGTCACCTTGCCGCATTTCGAGTGGGCGGGCCTCCTGGGCACTCCGAATCCTTGATCGGGGTTAATTCGCGACGTCGGGCATTGCGCTAGCTTTGGGTCCGAGGATCCACCGTTGAGCGGATGCGGACTTTGGCGAAGACCATTGCCGGACTGAGAAGAGCGCTGATCGTGGCGCTCGCGTTCGTGCTGATCGCGGTACCGACGATCAGCGCCCATCCCGTCCATTGCCTGGAGGAGCCGACGGCTGGGTTCTCCCAGGTCGACGCATCGAAAATCACAGCGAGCCAACACCAACATGGGCACGGCAACCCGGAGGCCGGAAGGCCGTCAGGTCCATGCTGCGCGGCGGCGTGCAACGCCTGCGGCATTACCATTGCAGCAGCCCCGAGATCCTCAAGCACCACCGTTGAGGCGGTCGCGTATCGCCGACAGGAGGAGCAACCCGGTGGCCTCGTGGCCCGTCCACCCCATGGCCCTCCTCGATACCGATCCGAGCGGTCCGTCTGACATCCAGGTCGTCCAGCTCAACGCATGTCTGCCAACAAACCGGATCAACGACCCTGCCGTCGCAGGCCGAAACAGGACATTCATCATGAACCGTCGCAGATTCCTCACTGCCGCAATGACCGGGGCCGCGGCGCTCGGCGCGAACGCCTTGATGCGCCCCGCCGCCAGTCTCGCCCAGGGAGCGAGCAGCCCATCACCGATCGACCTCCGGGTCGTCAGCCGGACCATCGAAGTCCACGGGAGGAGCGCCCGCGTGTTCGGCCTTCTGCAACCCGATGGCCGCCATGGGCTCATCCTGGAAGCGGGATCGAACTTCGACGTCCGCCTTGCCAACGAAATCGGCGAGGCCACGATGATCCACTGGCATGGCCTGACCCCTCCCTGGCACCAGGACGGCGTGCCGGACAATCCGAAGCCACTGCTCAAGCCGGGCGATGTCGCCCGCTACACCTTCCCCGTAGGCGCTGGCGGCACACATTGGATGCACGCTCATACGCTTCAGGAACAGAACCTGCTGGCGGCCCCCCTCATCGTCAGGACGGCCTCCGATCTCGCGCGCGACGAGCAGGAGGTGGTCGTCCTGCTGCACGACTTCTCCTTCAAGCCCGCCGAGGAATTGCTCGCGAAGCTGAAGGGCGGCGGAGGTCACGCCGCGCCGATGGACCATTCCGCGATGGGCCACGGGGGCAACACTCACCAGCCTGCGACGACAAGCCAAGCGACGGCCAGCGACCTCAACGACATCGACTACGATGCCTATCTCGCCAATGATCGCGCTCTCGATGATCCCGACGTGATCCGGGTGGAGCGTGGCGGCCGGGTCCGCCTACGCATCATCAACGGCGCCACCGCGACGGCCTTCACCATCGAGACTGGATCGGTTCCCGGCACGCTCTTTGCGGTGGATGGCAGGGACGTCGAGCCGATCGTCGGCACGGCCTTCCCGCTCAGCATGGGCCAGCGGCTCGACATCCGGCTGTCCTTGCCTGTGGGTCCGGGCGCCTATCCCGTTCTCGCGCTGCGTGAAGGGGCCAGCGAACGCACCGGGGTGATCCTCGCCACGCAGGGAGCCTCGGTGCAACGCGTCGCCGGAAGCGCCGAGCACGCCGGTCCGATCGTCGAACTCGGACTCGAGCGGAAGCTGCGGGCCCTGCATTCGCTTCCCGTCCGGGCTCCCGATCGCCGCTTCGCGCTGACCCTCACCGGCCGGATGCAGGACTACACGTGGGGGATCGGCGGCGCGGACGATCTCCGGATCCGGAAAGGCGAGAGGATCGAGGTCACGATGCGAAACGCATCGATGATGTCGCATCCGATGCACCTGCACGGTCATCATTTCCAGGTCACCGCCATCGACGGGGTATCGCTCCCGGGAGCCGTGCGCGATACGGTCCTCGTGCCGCCGGACGCAGCCGTGACGATCACGTTCGATGCCGACAATCCCGGCCGCTGGCCGTTGCATTGTCACCACCTCTACCACATGGCGACGGGCATGATGGCCCAGCTTGCCTATGAAGGGATCGGCTAGCCTCGGCCGGCGCGTCACCGCATCTGGACTCAGCTTTCGGCGCCCGGACCCGTGCACATGGCCTGTCCGGGCGCTCGCCTGAACTGAAGCGTCCATTCGTGGGGCGTTCTCGTCGATCTCGACTACCCTGGCTCCCGCGTCCGGTGGACGAAAGTTTCCATGCCGCGGTCCCTCAGAAATCCAATCTTGTGGTATAATATACGAGGCACGGTTCCTTGATCCAAGGAGGCGAGAATGGGTCTCCAGGGTGTCCTTTTCGCAGCGGCGGGACTGCTGCCCTTCCTCGTCGCTTCCACTGAGATCGCTCAAGCTCATCCCTCGGGATTGCGATTGGGCGCCCAAGAGATCACGCAAGCGGTTCACGGCAAGCTATGCACTACGCCGGGAGGCGCGAGGTTCGCGTTCGGAGCCGACGGACACTTCGCGTATGACGGGCTATGGCAGACCACTGGCAGCTATGTGGTCGCCGACAATTCGATCGTAGTCACGTTCGACAGCGGCCTTCGTCGAGCTTTCGCGATGTCCGTCAGGGATGGCGTACTCTACATGGAACAGACACGCGTATCGTGCGCCAACGGTGGATGATAGGCGGTTCGTCTTGCGCCCACTGCGGCAAAGGGGCGATGCCGTCGCGGACAACGACTTCAACGGTGCTGCTTCAGATGGTGGCCGCTCGGCGCCGCCGGCGATGGATTGCGGTAGCCACGCAGAACATCATATCGCGCGATCTGATCCGAGGTGAGCAGGCCAGCCGTCTCGATATGGGCCTGCAAATGTACCGCCCGCAATGAGCCCTGCCTGGTGCCGATTTGGGCCGTCAGTTCACGCAGGCGCAATGGCTCGATCGTGCGCCGTGCGAAGGCCACATCGAGCTTGAGCTCCAAGTCCAGGATTTCGGCGCCCAACGCCATCGCGCCCGCTTTCATGCGCGCCTCGGATTTCTTCAAGCCGCTGCGCTGTTCGGCCGAAAGCTGGAGTTCGGACGCCAGTTCGAGCGCGTGAAGTGGACCGGGATATCGGTTGAGTTCCGCGGGCTTGGCCAAACCCATGCCGCGCCCCAAAGACAGGTCATCGATCTCATTTCGTGAGAGAGCCTTGATCTCGCGCGCCTCCTGGCCAGCGTAAGGACTCACGGATTGAGCCGAGACGGGAGCGACCCATCCGGAGATCGCCAGGATGAGCAGGCTGAACGCGATTGCTTTGATCATGGAACGGTCTCCTCGATCATTCCGATAAGGGTGTCGGAAGCGCCGCAACATGATTGAAATCATGTCAGCTCGATAATGCCGTTTCCTCTCCGAATGATCCGTTCGGATTCCAACAGCGCGAGCGTCCGGTACAGAACCTCAGGCGCCAGACCGATCATCGCCGCGATGTCCTTCAGCGGCCCGCCGATGGTAATGGTGCGGCCGTCGACGCCGGTTCGCGCCACGAGGTAGCCGAGCACCCGCTCTCGCGCCGAGCGAACATCGCGCAGGGTCAAGGCGGACCGGAGTTCCATCACCTGCCGAGCAAGGTCCGCCGTTAGCTCCAACCGTGCGGTCGCATCGCCCTCCAACAGGGCGAGCGCCGCTGACTTGGGAAAGCAGGCGACCGAGCTCTCCGCCACGGCCCGCGCATCGCAATGATATGTCTCGACGAACAACGAGGCTTCGGCGAAACGCTCTCCCGGTCCGGCGACGAAGAGGAGGGTCTCGCACCCACTGGCGCTGAAGCGCGCAAGGCGAATCTGCCCTCTGCGGACCAGGAAGAAGCCCCGCGTCGCATCCCCGCTCGCGAATAGAGTCTCGCCCGCCGCGAGTTCCCGAATGACCGGCTTCAATCCGGCGAGGATGGACGCCATTGCCATCAGATCTGTTGCAGCCCCCGATAGCGCGCGAAAACATGCTGCCTGCTGGCGGAAAAGATGACGACGTCATAATCCTCGGGCGCCTGCCCGGGCACCTGCATTCCTGGTGAACCGACCGGCATCCCTGCAACCGCGAGGCCCGTCACCTTCGGGCGCTCGATCAGAAGCCGCTTGATCGCCTCGGCCGGAACGTGGCCTTCGACGACATAGCCACCGATTTCGGCGGTGTGGCAGGACATCAGACTATCGGGCACACCCAGCCGGGTCTTAAGCGGCGTGACGTCGGCAACCTCAACCATCTCAACCGGAAAGCCTGCTTTCCGCATATGCGTGACCCAGCCGCGGCAACAGCCGCAATTGGGATCCCGGGTCACGACCATCTTCGGAGGCGTCTCGGCGGCCGAAACAGGGCGCCGCAGCGCGAACGCTGAAACCGCCTGTGCGGCGCCGATCAACAGCGCGCGGCGGGATAGGGAAAGCTCGATCGGCACGATTGTCTCCTTTGCCTTGGTTAGGTCCTTCTCCAGTCGCGCGTCCAGCACCTTCACCGGAAGAAGACGTATTTTACGAGCGCGGCGATCACGAGCAGCAGAACCGCGATTCCGAGCAGGCCCGCGAGACCCATGCCCCAGCCCATTTCACCCATCATGTCGTGCATGCCTGGTCCCTCCATCATTCGACAGCAGCAACAAGGGGCGCTGAGGCGGCTTCCGATGCTGCCTTCTCAGGCGCCAGGGTCGACGGCAGCCGCCAGCCCTTGACCAGGCCGTAGATCGCCGGGATCACCAGCAGCGTCAGCACGGTCGAGGAGACCATTCCGCCGATCATCGGCACGGCGATCCGCTGCATCACCTCCGAGCCCGTGCCGGTGTTCCAGAGGATGGGGAGCAGTCCCGCCATGATCGCGACCACGGTCATGATCTTCGGCCGCACGCGTTCGACGGCACCGAGCATGATTGCCTCATGCAGGTCCGCGCGGGTGAACGCCCGCCCCTGTGCTTCACAGCGCGCACGCACCTCGCCGAGCGCGTGATCGAGGTAGATCAGCATGATCACGCCGGTCTCGGCAGCGACGCCGGCGAGCGCAATGAAGCCGACCGCAACGGCGACCGACATGTTGAAGCCGAGCCACCAGAGCAGCCAGATGCCGCCGACCAGCGCGAATGGCAGCGAGAGCATGACGATGAACGTCTCGGTCAGCCTGCGGAAATTCAGGTAGAGCAGCAGGAAGATGATCGCGAGCGTCACCGGCACGACCAGCTTGAGGCGTGCCTCGGCCCGTTCGAGATATTCGAACTGACCGCTCCAGGCGATGCGGAAGCCCGCGGGCAGCTTGACGCTCTGCGCGATCGCGTTCTGGGCGTCGCGAACGTAGCCGCCGAGGTCGCGCCCGACCGTATCGACGAAGATGTAGACCGCGAGCTCGCCATTCTCGGTCCGGATCGAGGTGGCGCCACGCTTGCGCTCGACGCTTGCGACCTCGCCGAGCGGCAAGCTGGCGCCGGACGGCGTCGAGACCTGGACCTCGCGCGCGATCGCCTGCGGATCGGAGCGCAGGTCGCGAGGATAGCGGATCGCCACCCCGTAGCGCTCGCGCCCTTCGACCGTCGTCGTCACGGTCTCGCCGCCCATCGCCATCACGACCGCATTCTGGACGTCGCCAACGGAAAGCCCGTAGCGGCCGAGTGCGATCCGGTCCGGCACGATGTCGAGAAAATAGCCGCCGATGACGCGCTCGGCATAGGCACTGCTCGTGCCCGGGACGGCCTTCAGCACCGTCTCGATCTGGCGAGAGATCGCCTCCATCTGGGCGAGATCGGTGCCGAACACCTTGACCCCGATCGGCGTGCGGATGCCGGTCGCGAGCATGTCGATGCGCGCGCGGATGGGCTGCGTCCAGGCGTTGGAGACGCCGGGGAACTGGAGCGCCTTGTCCATCTCCGCCTTGAGGCTGTCGAGCGTGACGCCTTCGCGCCATTCCGCCTTCGGTTTCAGGTTGATGATGGTCTCGAACATCTCGGTCGGGGCCGGATCGGTCGCGGTCT
>NZ_LSKN01000280.1:0-1022 GCF_001557075.1 Methylobacterium sp. CCH7-A2 | reverse complement strand
CCAGGACCGAGGTCCAGTCCTCGAAGGGCAGGTTCGAGGTGACGATGGTCGAGCCGCGCTCGTAGCGCTGCGAGAACGTCTCGAACAAGAGTTCGGCACCGGTCGGCGACAACGGCACATAGCCGAGTTCGTCGACGATGAGCAGCTTGACCGCCTGCAGATCGCGCTGAAGCCTGAGCAGGCGGCGCTCGTCGCGGGCCTCCAGCAACTGGTTGACCAGAGAAGCCGCGGTCGTGAACGTGACGGAGAAGCCCTTCTGGCAAGCCGCCAGCCCAAGCGCCAGCGCGACATGGGTCTTGCCGGTGCCGCTATTGCCGAGCGCGATGATGTTCTCCCGGCGCAGGATGTAGCCACAGCGCGCCAGTTCCAGGACGAGCATCTTGTTGAGGCCGGGGATGGCGGCGAAATCGAAGGTGTCGAAGCTCTTCACCGCCGGGAAGCGCGCCGCCCGGATGCGCCGCTCGACCGTGCGGCGCTCGCGGTCGATGAGTTCGAGCTCGATCAGGCGCAGCAGATAGCGCGGATGATCGACGCCATCACGTGCGCATTCGCGGGCGACCTTGTCGTACTCGCGCAGCACCGTCGGCAGCTTCAGCTGCTTGAGATGATGCGCCAGCAGAACCTGTGGCGTGCCGCTGGTCGTTCCCGTCGGCATCGCGTCGCTGGTCATGCTGCTTCCTCTGGCAGAAGCACGGCATAGTCGGCGGCCGAGGTCGTCCTGACCGTCGTCTTCGGCAGGTGGGGATAGGCCGACAGGTCGAGACGGGCCGGCCTGCGCTCGATCCGCGCCAGCGCGATCAGCTTGACCGCGTCGAAGCCGATGGCGCCGAGCCGGATCGCCTCGGTCACGGCGAAGCTCACGATATCCCGCGGCATCGCCTCCAGCAGCCGCAGCACCTGGATGAACTCGCGCTTGCCGCGGTTGCCCATGCGAGCTTCCAGCAGATGGCGCAGGTGCTGGAAGACCTGGGGGCACCTCAAGGTTTGTTCGCTAAACCGCGTTTAGTTGGACGGACCGGGAA